>NZ_CAKKMM010000044.1:0-18496 GCF_918698205.1 Microbacterium sp. Bi128
GGGCTGAGTATTCGCCCACACCAGAACTCCCGCAGCAAGCACGGCAACGGCCGAGAAGTATCCCAGCATGACGCGCTGTCGAGTGGGGGTGGTGGGGGGTGTGACGGCGGGCCGCACTTTCTCGACGGTGTCGACGCGCGTGATGCTCAGGTAGATGACGGTGGCGAGAATGGCGGTGAGGAAGATGATGCTCGTCAGTCCGACGCCAAGGCCGAGACCGCCATCCGTGGTGGGAAACCCCATCCAGTCGCCCAGGTTTGCGCCCAGTGGGCGGGTGAGGATGTAGGCCAGCCAGAACGACAGGACGGCGTTCGCGCCCAAGCGCCACCCGAGGATCACCGCGAGGATGAGTCCCGCGGGCAAGAGAACCGACACCCCGGGGCTCCACCCGGTCAGTTCGAGGATCCAGTCGCCGGAGGCGGTGCCCAGGGCGAAGGCGACCAGGATGGCCAGCCAGTAGAACAGTTCTCGCCGGGTGGTGGTGATGCTGTGAATGGACAGGGTCCGCTGGCTACGCCACCACACCCCGAACACAACCGCGAGGACGATGGCGAACACGGTGGTGCTGGCGGCGAGGGGGATGCCGAGGTCGTCGGTGAGGATGTCGGTGTACAGGGTGCCGGCGACGCTAACGACGACGACGGTTAGCCAATAGACGAACGGCACGTAGCGGCGCAGGAGGAGCTGCCACGCGAGCACACCCACCAGCACCGCGGTGAAAATGATCGCCGTCACCTCCAGCCCCACACCCAACGTCACGTTGATCCAGTCGGCGAAGCTCTCACCCACCGTCGTGCAAAGGATCTTGATCACCCAGAACCACACGGTGATCTCGGGCACCTTGCTAAGCATGTTGCGCCGAGGCAGAACCGGCGACGGAGTCGATGTCATCACGCGAGCACGCTACGAATCCGGCTCTAAGACGCGACTCAGAATGGGGGGAACGGCTCGGGAGCGAGGTGTCGGGGTCGCTAACCTTCGGGGGTGACCGACTCTGAGTTACTCCTCCGCACCCTTGTGAGCGTGCTGGCGCTCGGCGGTGTGGCGGTGGTCGTTCTGCGTGTGGCGGGCGTTCGACGGTGGTGGGGGCCTGCCCGAGCGCTTTTTCGTGCGAGCGTGCAGCTGGCGGCATTGAGCCTGGTGCTGGCGGGCATCATCGCCGACCCGTGGTGGGTGGCGGGGGCGCTGATTGTGATGTTCGTCGCGGCCGTGGCCGTGTCCGCTCGTCGCGCCGGGGTGGCCCTGGTGGACTTCTGGCGAACGGCCGCAGCCATGGGCGCAGGAGTCAGCCTGGCGGGGATGGTGGTGTTCTCTTCCGAGGCAGTGGAGCTCACCCCCCGATACGCCCTTGCAGTCGGAGCGATGGTGGTGGGTAACGCCATGACCGTGGCAACCCTGGCGGGGCGGCAGTTCGCCCAGGCTCGACTGGACCGGTGGTCAGAGGTGGAGGCGTGGCTCGCGCTCGGTGCCGGCCCGCGGCGCGCTGTACGGGATGTGGCGCGCATCGCGGTGCACGATGCGCTCATCCCCGCGGTCGATCAGACTCGAACGACAGGCCTGGTCGTCTTGCCGGGCGCGTTCGTAGGCGCAATCTTCGGCGGATTGTCGCCGATTGAGGCGGGCCGTTTCCAGCTTGTGGTGCTGGCGGCGATCCTAGCCTCGGGGACGATCACGGCGGTGCTGACGGTCCGCCTCACCTCGCGGGTGGCGGTGCGGCCGAGCGCGCTGCGCTGAGGAGGCGTGTGGCTAACGCCGGCTGGCGAACAGCGGTACCCGAAGAGTGATCGTGGTGCCGGCGGAAGAGGTGGCTGACACCTGAGCGGTGCCGCCGTAGCGGGCGACGGTGTCCTGGACGAGGGAGAGGCCGATACCGAATCCGGTACGGCTGGAGCCTCCACCATCCACAGCATCCGCGGACCGGGCGAACCGGTCGAAGATGCGACTGGGCGCGATGCCTTGAATTCCGGGGCCTTCATCGATGACGTCGATGACGGCTTGAGCGCCCTCCTTGCGAGCCGTCACGACGACTTTCGCGCCGGCAGGTGAATGCTTGACGGCGTTATCCAGCAGGGCGACAACGCTGCGCTGCAAGCTGGCGGCGGGCATCGCGACGGCGAGGTCATCGTCGGGTGGACGACTGACAAGATGCACATCGCGTTCACGGGCCAGGATCGACATCGACGAGACTGCGGAGTCGGTGACCTCGGCGAGGGAGGCGGGTGTGGTGACGGACCCGGTGGGTACCTCGACGGCGTCCAGCAGATCGGAGACAACGCCGATGACGGAGCGGGAGTCGTCGCGCAGCTGGGCGACGACCTCGTGGTGGGGGTCGGAGTCCGGCAGTCCCCGCTGCAGCATCTGGATGCGCGCGTCGAGGATTGCCAAGGGGGTGCGCAGTTCGTGTGACGCGTCGGCGACGAACTGACGCTGACGGCGCAACGCGTCGACAAGGGGGCGGACCGCTCGGCGGGTGACCAACCACCCCAGGAGGCCGGCTGAAGCGATAGCGCACGCGCCGATGACCGCGCCGCCGAGGATGATGTCTAAGCCTTCAATGTCGACGACGGTCTCGTGACGTTGAGGGCTGAGCAGCTCTCCGAGTGGGATCTGGGTGAAGACAACCGAGAACGCAGCGATCAGGACCGCCAGTACCAGCACGGACACGGCCAGGGTGATGGTGAGTGCGACGCGGAGGGCTGTCGCCCGGATGAGCTGAGCGTCAGCGTCGGAGGGACGCCGGCGGTTGATCACATCAGCCCCAGACGGTAGCCCCGTCCGCGGACGGTTTGCACGATGCCGGGGTCGGTTTTCTTGCGAAGGTAGTGCACGTAGGTGTCGACTGTGCCCGGGGTGTCATCTTTAGAGAAGACCGCACGGAGGATGTCGTCGCGAGTGAAGGTGCGCTGGGGGTTGACGGCGAACAGCTTCAGCAACGCGCTCTCCCGGTCGGTGAGGATGGTGCGGCCATCGTAAGGCGAGTACACAGCACGCGAGTCCGGGTAAAACTCCCACTCACCAATCCGCACGAACGGCCCCTCACCGTTGCCGACGCGACGAATGGCGCGCAAGCGGGCGAACAGTTCATCGAACTCGAACGGTTTCACCAAGTAGTCGTTCGCGCCGGCGTCCAGCCCGCGCACCTTGTCCTGGACGGTGCCGAGCGCGGTGAGAATGAGCATCGGAACGCTCGCGCCCGCTCGACGAAGCGTCTCCACGATGGTGAGCCCGTCCACGGTGGGAAGGCGGCGGTCGACCACCATCACGTCGAAGGCGTGCGTGCCTGCGATGTCGAGCGCGTCGCCCCCGTCGGGCGTGAGGGTGACGTCGTATACCTCGTCGAGGACTTTCGCCATTAGCGGCCCCAGTTGCGCGTCGTCTTCCACGAGGAGGAGCCGGGGGCGATCCGTTGTCGGAGTGGTCATCGGCGTCCTCCTCGCTGCCGTCGCTTCAGGGTCATGTGGTGGGGTTGCCGAGTCATTGCCGCGCCGCCTCGAGGGTGTGTAAACGCCGGGTGAGCCATGGCACGCGTTGGCATACTTCGTAGACTGCCAGGGATCCCACCGAGACAAGGATGATCGACGCGGTCACATCGAGCGGGTAGTGCGCTCCCAGATACATGCGTGACCACGCCGTCGCCACGACGAACACGGCGCCGAGGATGCTTACTATGACCTGCGTCCGGCCTGCCGTGCTCAGTACCACCCACGTCGCGAGGGCGGCGGCGAAGGCGGTGTGTCCGCTCGGATAGCTGAACGTCACCGGGTCAACGCCGGTGGGGAACGGCAGCGCTGCGCTGTCCGGTCGGGGTCGCTGGACGATGACCTTCACCACATCCGCCAAGGCCCACGGCACGGTGACCTGAATGAGGGCGCGGACCACCGCGGGGAACGACCGGGTCACGGCTGCGACAATCGCCAGCGCCACCGCAAGGACGATGACCGCGCCGGTCGGCCCCAACCCGACGTTGATGGCATGGGCCACGAGGTCGAAGAATCCGGAATGGACGCCGTTCACGCCGGTGACAACGGTGAGCTCGGTCGCAGTCCAGCCCGCCGACATGCGGGCGAGCAACCCTACAACGACGATGAGCGCAAAGACCCCCGCCAGGGAACACAGCGCCGCGATAAGAGGTCCCCGGGAACGTTTCATCATCCGAGCACCCTCGCGCCACCGTTCTAAGAAACCACTCATACTCTGCGAAGAACTCCTCGCCGGGTGCCGCGGGAACATCCTTCGAGGTTTCTTACAACGCGGCGGGAATCCTGTCCTTGCAACCCCGTCCGAGGTTGCAGAAAGGAACGCATCATGAACGCGCTCAAACGCAAGTGGCTGGGTGTCGGAACGCTCGTCTTGCTCAGCGTCGGAGGAGTCGCCGCGATGGCGGTGCCTGCGTCCGCCAGTGTCACGTCGGTGTCAACGCCGGCTCCCACGGCCACCGACCCGGGCGTCGAAGACGGCACCAACGACGGCGAGACCGCGGACGACCAGGCCGGGGAGACCCCCGGCCAGGAGACCGCCGACGAGGCTGGGGAGGTTCCCGGGCAGGAGACCGCCGACGACCAGGGTGTCGAAGACGGCACCAACGACGGCGAGAGCGCCGACGACGCAACGGCCACGCCCGCTCCGTGACCACAAGCCCACGCGTGGGTGGCTAAGACCCCCTCGGCCACCCACGCGTGTTCCTGGGTGACACGGCGGAGAGGTTTGCCCTGCGTCTTCCTGCTGCGGTTGACTACCCCTATGTTTGCCCGGGTCGCTCCGCATAGTCCGAGAGGGCGTGCGTGGGGGCGGCCGACGTGATCTCGGAGAGCGCACGCCCACTTCGTCCTCACCGAAGCATCGACCACCGCAAGCTGCCCGTGCATCAGGCCGGGGCCTTGCCCGCACAGCAGGTTGTCTCCGCTTTCGATGAACAAGTCGAGCGGGAGACAGCGTGGGCGCCGCACTCGCACGCCACCCACGAGCTGTTGTGGAATGAAAGTGGCGTCTCCACTGTGGCAGTGGGCAATCGGGTGTGGACGATAACCCCCACCTTGAGTTCTAGTGGTCGTTGCAACACCTGATCTTTCGGGAGTTGCAGATGGAGTTCGAGATCCGTCCCGATCGGTCCTCGCAGGGTCGAAAGAAGCTGCATGCGGAGCGTGCGAAGTTCTTCGAGCTGATCGCGCATGGCGTGGGATTCCGTGCAGCCGCCAGGATCGTGGGTGTGAACTATCGCACGACAAAGGTGTGGCGGCACGGCGAACGCGAGAAGAAGCCCGGTACGGGCGCGATACCTCCGATGAGGCCGCGCTCGTACCGGGCTTCTTTGTCGTCCAGATTTCTGTCGGAGAAGGATCGAATCTTCATCGCTGACAGCCTGCGTGCGGGGTGGTCCCTCCGGAGGATTGCGGCCGAGATGGGGAGGCCTGCGTCGACAATCAGTCGGGAAGTGCGGCGCAACAGGCATCCTCGCTCCGGCGACTACCGTCCGTATGCCGCGCATGATCGGGCCGTGGCGCGTCTGCCGCGGCCGAAGGTGGGGAAGATCGCGCAGAATCCTGAGCTGCGGGACTACATCCAGCGCAGACTGGAGAGTCGATGGAGTCCTGAGCAGATCGTGCATGCGCTCAAGCGGGACTTCCCAAACCGGCCGGAGATGCGCGTGGTTCACGAAACGATCTACCTCGCCCTCTACGTCCAGGGACGCGGTGAGCTACGCCGCGAGTTACACAGGGCGCTCCGCACCGGCAGAGCACGCCGGAAGACCCACAAGCAATCACAGACGCGCCAGCCGCGCTACCGCGACCCCATGGTGATGATCAGCGACCGCCCCGCGGAAGTCGACGAGCGAGTTGTTCCCGGTCATTGGGAGGGCGATCTGATCATCGGGAAGAACAGCGGCTCCGCGATCGCGACGCTCGTCGAGCGCACCACACGGTTCACGATGCTCGTCCACCTGCCCAACGACCACGGTGCCGTGGCTGTCGGCGCTGCTCTGGCCTCAACGATCCAACGTCTGCCGGCACACCTGCGACGCTCGCTCACATGGGATCAAGGCAGCGAAATGGGGAAGCACCGGTCATTCACCACGGCGACGGACATGCCCGTCTACTTTTGCGACCCGGCCTCGCCCTGGCAGCGCGGCTCAAACGAGAACACGAACGGCCTCCTACGGCAGTACTTTCCGAAAGGCACAGACCTGTCGAAGCACTCGGCGGCGACTCTCGAGTTCGTCGCGCATGAACTCAACACCCGACCTCGGAAGACCCTCGACTGGGACACACCCGCGAAAAAGTTGGCGGCGCTCATCGACGCCGCCTGAGCGACGACTCTACGGTTGTGGGATGCCTGCGATCGAACGAAGCGCGCGTAGTCCTTCCGGTGTTCCCGGCCAGTGCTGTTCGAGGGCTTCGGCACCGGCGCGCTTGGTCACGAACCGCAGAGCAATCGCGACGATAATTGCGTCGTCGAGGTAGCCCACAACCGGGATGAAATCCGGAACGAGATCGATCGGCAGTAGAAGGTAGCCGAGGAGAACAACGAGAGTAACGCGCACGCTCCGTGGCACGGATCGGTCCGAGACAAGCCGCCGAAGTAGGCGCACGATGTCGGGGACGAGGCGCAGCAGGTCGACCAGGCGAGTCTGGTCGCCAGCCCGCCGGGCGCTGATCAACAGCGCCACCATGAGGGCGATCCAAAGCAGCAGTACGCCGCCGACAACGGCAACAACGATCGTCCACCAATCCATGGGTACAGTCTGAGCCCTCGACCCGGATGCCGACGATTCGCACACCCCGCCCTCACGCGAACGACAACAGCGCCCCTCCCAGCCGATGAGCTGAGAGGGGCGCTATTTGTATGATCGGAGCACGTCGTGTTGCAACGACTCCTGGAATCCGCCCACTTTGGGGGGGTGGATTCCCGCCGGACTGGTGCATGCAGCAACAGCTGCCGCAGGCACGTGATATCGCACGAACCACTTCGATGTCACCCGTGTACCTCGGCTGGCGCAGGGTGTCGCCGTGGTTCAGATCACGCCGCTGCTGCGTCTGCTCCTCACGCGGCTGACCAGCCCGGAACTATCTGCGTCGTCGCGGGGACTCACCGAAAAAATGGTGCTCGATGTCATTGAGCCTGCGCCGCGGGAAATCACCGTCACCATCCCATCGGCGCCGCTGCTGCAGCCCATCGTCGAAGCCCTCCGGGACGACCCCGGGGATCGACACTCCCTCGGTGACTGGTCCCGCACACTCGGGGTTTCGACTAAGACCCTCACGCGTGTTTTTCGCTTTGAAACCGGTCTCTCCTTCACTCGTTGGGTCGCGGCCGTCAGGGCACAAGACGCGATCTATCTGCTCGGTCGGGGGACGCCGCTGGAGGAGGTGGCGATGTTGTTGGGGTACTCCAGCCCAAGTGCCTTCGGTGCGGCCATCAAACGAGTCACCGGTTCAACGCCGAGCACGTTCCAAGCCGTCGCTGGGCAGCATTCCTGATCTGCCCCCTCGTATCCACCGATCGATCAGGGGGCCTCCGGGATCAATGTAATCGCGCTTGACCGAGACGGCGTCGATGGGCGCAGCATGGGAGCTCGATGATCTCCAGCGCCCCATCGAGCTTGGGCGCTTTTAGCAGCGTGAAACACCGAGCGAATGCGACCAATTTCGGCGCAGGATCTGGAAAAAGGCAGGCGCCAAACGCGTCAAGTCCGCCGCAAGAGACGGCTTGGCGCCCACTCCCCCGGCTCTCAGACTCTCGAAGAGAGCCCACCGGTAGTCGACCGTTATGTCAGTTATCTGACAAAACACGTCTACGCGAACGTGCAGGCGCACGCAAGTTCCGCGAACCCCGCCGATATGCACTTGCTACTGCGAGACGTACTCGATCACTACGTGCCGATGCTCGTCGACGCCGAAATCGGCGCGTTCTCCCAGTGCGCCCACGACTGCAAGCCGGTCGGCCAGCTCGACGCGGTCACACCAAGGACGGGAGGACGGGAGAACGGGACTGAGCGCCCTTTGAACGGCCCGGCGGCTCTTCCGTTTCGGGTCCCTGAACCTAGTTCAGATGGATCCGGCGCTTGATCCGGCTCGGATGAAGACTCGCTCCAGGAGGAGGTGGATGGACGCCGCGTCCGAGTTGTTGGCAAACATCTCGTGACCAGGTCCGCACCCCACCTCCACACGACATTTCCTGATGTGGGCCCGGCGATCGCCTGACCACACGAGCCGCATGACCAATTTGACAGCGGCGTCATAGCTGAACGATACCTAGTTGCGGTGTCGCCGGGAAACATCGCGGAACGATCCGCCCGACGGACTACCGCATCCAGCCCAGGCCTGGCCCGTCTCAATTGGTGGAACGGGCGCTCAGCGGCTTAGCTCGGACCGCTGCACGCGCGCCGCTGCCGAGCGTGCCGACCTCACCCTCACCGCGTTCGCGGGTGCACCCTTGAGGGCCTCGGTGGCCGGCTTGGCGTTGCCGACGTCGGCGTGCATCTTCGCGGCCACGGCCTCCCGGTCGATGCCCTTCGCCTCGAGCTGGTTCGCGTCGTTCTCACGCCGCTCTGCGGAGTCGTACTTCGGGCCGGCCTCAGCATGCGCGGACTCGGCCGCGCGCTCGAGCGACTGTGCCTCCTCAGAGCTCTCAGAAGCGTTCTCGGCGCGCTGGTCCGCTGCCTTGGCCTGACGGTCGGCGCGGTCGGTTTTGCGCATCAGTAGCGCCGCCTCGGCCTCCTCACCGGTGCCGCGCTGGCGTTCCGTTTCGGACTGGCGGCGCAACAGCTCGGCGTCGACGGCTGCCCGCACCGCCTGGGGGTCGCCGCCGGCCTGGGCGGTGTCGACGCCGTAGCGGGTGCGCAGCTCGTCGCGCATGTGCGCCTCGGCGCGTACGGCTTCAGGATCTTCGTTGGCCCACGCGCGCGCCGTGGCGAGGGTCGTGCCGATCTGCTCGGGGGTCGCGCGCTCCCACCAGTCGTTCCGGTGGACGCTGCCGTACTCCGCGCGTGCGCTCTGGCGTTCGGCGTTCATCCGAGACGTCAGCTCGCGCGCCTCCTGCTGTCTCACCACCTGTGCGCGTCGAGCAGCTTCCTCGCGCTGTCGGGCAATGATTTCGCCTACGCGGCCGGCGGCGGTCGCCGCGACGCGGAGCTGCCCCTCGAACGCTTCGGAAATGCCGTCGCTCTCATCGGCCATGACGTGCTCCTCTCATCGTTCCGGGCCTCGGTCGGGCCGCGGGATCGCGGTCGTACGGGGTCGGGTCGGTTTGATCGTCGACGGGAGCGGGGTAGTCGTTCCCACGCGTCGGCTCTCCTCGGCGCGGTTCATCTTGTCCAGCGCCTCGCGTGTGGCCTCGTCAATTGCCGCGGACATGTCGATGCGGCGCGGTTCGGTCTTCGTGACCGTGGCCGTGGTGGCCGTCGTCGACGTCGCCGGCAGGGCGGCGCGCACGCGCACGAGACGGGCGCGAATGTCCGTGGCGATCGCTTCCGCGTGACGTGCTTGCTGCGCGGCCTTGGCGGCGTCGTAGACCGCCTGGGTGAGGTTCATGAGCTGACGCAGCATTGCGGCTTGCGCGGCAGTTCCCTGCCCGCCTCGGACGGCGCTGGCGAGGAGCATTGCCGCACCGCCGGCCGACACTCGCCCCGCCTTCTGGGGCTTCGTGTGGCCGCGGTAGGTCTGCGCCGACTTAGCCAGCTCATCGGATGCCGCGGCGAGGTCGCCGGGCACGTCCTCGACGGCGTTCGACCACGCCGCGAATGCGCCCGACGTCTGCCGTGCGACTCTCGCCCATGTGTCGCGGTCGTCGAGCGGAACCGAGCGCAGCGTCTCGCGCAGCTCGCCCAGCTCAGCGGTGTACCGATCCCACAGCTCAGGATCGGGCTCGGTCGTCTCGCGTCCTGGTGCGACGGGTCGCTGGTTGCGCTTGGCTGCGTTCCACTCGGCCGCGGCGTCCATCGCACCGGTCGCACTGTCAGGCCACTCCGCGCGCAGCCGCGGCAGGGTGAGGTCGCGGCCCATGTGACCTCCGCCGTACCAAATGGGCCGCTCCCCCGGTGCGGGCTTCGCGGCCACCGAGTAGCCGGTGATGACGTCGGTCTGACCGTCCGCGTAGCGAGGTCGGACGACGACACCGGAGCGGCGCAGACGACGCACGAACTCCGCTTCGCTCTCGCTCGCGCTCGCACACGCGCGGACCTTGCGCGCGAGGTCGTTGCGCGGTGCATTGAGACGAATCTCAGCGGTAATCCGGCTCTGTCGTTCGCGCGGGTCGAGCTTGTGCCATGGTGTGAAGTCGCCGCCGAACGTCTCGGCGTGCGCTTCGTACTTCCGCTGCGCGAACAGCGCCGAACGCTCCTCAACCTTCGCCTGTTCGGCAGGGCTGAAACCGCGCGTCGCGCGCTCCCCCTTCGACGACTCCAACAGCTCGAGGCCGTGCTTCACTTCGAGCGCTCGTGCGGCGTTCTGCGCGCGCACGTAGTCGAGGTGAGTCGACGCCTTCGTGCCGTCCTCCCGCACGAGGTTTACGGCGATGTGCACGTGGTCGTTACCGGACTTCGACAGGCCGTGACGCACCGCCACCCAACGGCACGGTGCCTTGGTGCCGTCGTTATCGTCGAACCCCATCGCGGCCACAAAGTCCGTCGCGATCGCGTTCCATTCGACGTCGGTCTTGATGCCCTCCTCGGCGCGCAGCGAAAGGGAGGCGTGCCAGACGTGACCGCCCGTGACGTCGACCCCGAGCTGCTTGTGCGGGCGGTCCAGGTGACGCGCGATCGCCATGCCGCTGTCGCGGCTCAGCTCGGCGTCGTCGTACCACGCCATGAGCGCATCGTCACCCGCGATAAGGTGCGGCTCGGTGTGCTCGTTGTGGCGACCGCCGCCGACGAGATACGTCACGAGGCCCGACATGCGATCGCCCCGCGTGATGTTCGGCATCATGTCAGGCTCAGCTCGTCGGTCAGCTCGTCTATCCGCATCGCGGTCTTGCGCACCGCGGCGAGCGTCGCGGACGTCTCAGGGTGCAGCTCGCGTGTGGCGTTCGTGGCCTTCGCGATCTGGTTGACGTTGTTCGAGATAGCCGCGAGGAGCCGGTGCAGCTCGTACAGCTTCGTGATCGCAGCGCGCCGCTCCGATGCCGTCTCACCGGCATCCAGCGCGAGCGCACTCTCCACAAGAAGGCGCGGGATCGTCACGCCCTGCGCGAGGGCCAGGCGCAACAGTGCGCCCTCCTCCTCGGGGCTGGCGGTCACGACGTGACGCGCCACACGACCACCGGCGACGTTCCCGCGTCGACGACGCTCAGACGGGCGAGGCGAAGGCGTCTCATTAGACATGCTCACCCTCCCCTTCGGCCCAGCGCAGCGACCCCGCCCCTGCGGGGACCGCACACGTCAAGTGTGCCGCACCTGTCGGCACCTGTCGAGAGGTTGATCTCGTTTATGGCACATAAATGTATAGCTTGCTCCGTCCGGGACTCGTATCGAGGTCGCTCACGGCGACAGCCGGGAGTGGTCGCGGCTGTCGCCGTGACGGTCCTGCCGTGAGCGCGAGAAATCTCGCGCGGACGGCGCAGCATCCATAGGCTGCTTGCATGGCTAAGGAACTCTCCCCCCAGGAAGCAATCGAGCGCGCGCAGCGCGCACTTGACGATCGACTGACGTCGGTTCGCGAGCTGGCCGAATCTCGGCAGAACCTTGCGGACGTGCGCGAGGCATCCGCGGCGCGCATCGCTGAGGTTGAGCGTGAGGAACGCGAAAAGGTCGCCGCCGCCGAGCGTGACGACGCGCGCGCCTACAGTGCGACGATCGACGCCGGTTGGACGCCCGCCGAGCTGCGCAAGATCGGCTTTGCGGAGGCAGCGCAGAAGCGCGCACCGCGCAAGCGCCAGGCACGCAAGTCGACGTCGAGCGAGGCCGCCGCGACGCCGCCGGCCGACGCCGCCGAGAACGACGGCGACCGTCAGTCGTACGGCGGCTGACATATCCCCCTGACCACCTGTGGACGGCCCGAGCTACCTCCGGGCTCCACCCGCCCACAGGTGGACAGCGGGACCCTATTTGTCCGACCGCTCCGCGGCCTCGTTGGGAAGATTCCCCCTCCCCCTGATGCCCGGGATTGTGTCACAGCCCAGCACCCCGTCAAGGGCGCTTCGCGTCACTCCGTGATGCGGCAAGCCGCACCCTTGACGGAGTGCCGTTCTGTGAAGGGCGGCATGTATCAGGGGGACGGGAAAAGAGTGGTGATAACGCTACGTTGTCCACATGGTCGGGGAGCTTTGGAAGATCACAAACCATTGGGTGAAGCCGTCGACACCCCGTGAAGTGATGGCAATCGTGGGCGCGATTGGCGTCTACAGCACGGGCCAGAGGTTTGCGTGGCGGGGGCTGCCGTCGGCGGACTATGACCTCGCCTCGTCGCTCCACCGATCTGTGGGTGGTCTGAACGAGACCGCCGTGCGAGAGCGTGAGCTAGAGATTATTGCGGAAGCGCGTAAGTGGGGATTGGGGACGCACGCGACCGGTCGAGTTGACGACCTCCAACTCTTAGCTGATCTGCAACACTTCGGGGCCCCAACCCGTCTGCTCGACGTCACCGCGAACCCCATGACGGCTCTCTGGTTCGCGTGCCAACCTACAACGGCCAACCCCTCGACCGACACGTTGGGGAGAACGCGCGGCACAAGCGGCCTACTGCTGGCCCTCAACATCACGCAGTGGCCTCGAATGTCGACCATCTTCGACGGCAGGTTCACGTACAGCTATCTGCGGGACGGGGAAGCGGCACGATTGAGCACGCAGCTCGCCAAAGGGAGCCCGTTTGTCGTCGATTCAGGGGCTCCGAACGACCGCCTGCGGGCTCAAGAGGGCTTCTTCGTCACCGGCGCCGTCCCCGACACTCTGCCGACGAGAGCAATCCAAGTCGGGGACGAACACATGGTGACACCACAACGGACTCCCTTCCGCTCGATCCGCGTCGACTGGGACAACGACGTTGATCCCGAAACTCTTCGGCGACGGCTGCTGAATCCACGCCAGGGTCGGCCAGCACCTCTGCCATTCGTGGCCGTAATCATCGACGCGAAACTAAAGAGCCGGCTCTTGGCCTACCTGGACGGCACCTACAACAGGTCAGCTCGCGTGCTGTTTCCCGACTACCAGGGGTACGTCGCGTACGGCCAACACATGCCCAGAGGCTAGCTACGCCGACTGCGGCTGGTCGACGTCGCGGGGCAGGTCAGCGTACGCACGAGATGCTGTCGACTTGTCGACGCCGAGCACGCGCCCGATATGCGCGAAACTCAGGCCCTCGTCATCGCGCATCCGGCGTAGCTGCGTGAGCTGGTCGGCGCTGAGCTTCGAGGGTCGACCGATCGCCTTGCCCTGCGCGCGGGCGTGATCCATGCCGCGCTGCGTGTTCTCCCGAATCGTGTCGACACGAAGCTCTGCGAACACGGCGACGATCCCGAACAGGGCGCGGCCCATCGGGGTTGTCGTGTCGATCTGCGGTTCGGTCAGACTGCGAATGTCGATGCTGCGTTCGCGCAGCTTGTTCAACGTGTCGAGGATGATCCGTTCACTGCCGCCGAGACGGTCGAGGCGGCGCACCAACAGGGTGTCACCCTCACGGAGGTAGTCGAGGCACGCGACCCACTGCGGACGCGCAGCGATCCGGCTGGACTCGCCATGGTCGACGAACACACGGGTAGCGCCGGCCGCGCGCAGCTCGGCCTCCTGCGCATCCGGGTTCTGCTCCCGGCGCGAGACACGGGCGTACCCGATCACCTTCGTCATTTCTCGAGCCCTCCTGTCGGGAACCGGTCGGACATGTAGCCGGGGCCGCTGCGACGCGCCTGGGGCGGCTGCTGGCCGCTCTGGCCGGCGCCCCGGGTCGCTTCCTTCGGGGGCCGCTGGTAGCTGGCGCTGATGACGGCTCGGACGTCTGCGAGAGGGTCGGCCGCGGGGGCCGGCTTCTCGACGCTGATCGCGTGGAAGATCGGCACGAGCGACGTCGGATCGGGAGCGTGCTTGTCGAGGTCGGGCCGGCTCATGGCGGATGCCTGGTTCCACTGCTCGGGCGTCACGCGGTCGAACTCGAACCGGAACGGTGAACCTTCGGCCAGGTCGTGCATGAACTGTTTCGAGGTGCGTCCGTTGCCCTCGCGGAACGGGTGCGCCTGGTTCACGTACGCGAACACCGTGGCGCTGGTGGCGATGAAGTCGTTACGGCTGATTGACACCCAATCGGTCGACGTCGCGATCTGGCGCACCTCGGACAGGTAGCGGTCCACCTCGCCGTCGTTGACGCGACCGAACTCCCGTCCCGGACCCTTCGACATGTTGACGGTGCGGTACTCCCCCGCCCACTCGTAGACGTCTTGGAACAGGTGCCGGTGGATTGCCATCAAGTGCTCCGCGTCGAACGTCTTCGGGATATCGACCATCCCCGCTTCCAGCTCGAAACCGCGGCGGGCTGTCTGCCCGTACTCGCGCTCTTTCAGCTCGAAGAAGTCGCGCTCATCGAACTTGTTGCGCAGCGTCCCGTTTCCGAACTGCGGGTTATACGTCTCGGGGTAGAAGTACGACTCCCAGGTGTCGAAACCCTCGGGCACGTCAGGCTGCGCCGACGATGCCGGCGGCTCGTCGAGACACCTCGGCCGCGCGGTGAGCTGCTGCCGCCGAACGTCGGTCGTACTCGGCCGCGTCGATCGCGCCGCGCGCGTAGTCCGTCAGGTTCTCGACGTCCTCGCGGGTGGGCTCCCAGCCCTCGTGCCAGCCGGCGGCGATCGACTGCACCACGGCGCGACGCTGCTTGTCATTGAGCTGGGCGAACAGCTCCGGGTACTGCTGCTCGATCTTCATCTGCGACTCGGCCACGGTGGCTCCCTTCGGTCTTCACCAATTCTACCAAATGATGCAAAAGGGCTCTACTTAATTTCGCATCAATTCGGGTTTTGCGACGGGGTTTTGCACCGCGCCGATCCGCGGTTTTCCGGCACCTCGTCGACGGGCCTCCGTGTGGTGCGAAACCGATCGGTTCTGCACCGACCCCCAGCTCTGAGTCGAGGATCTCGCGGCGGATGCATGCGGTGACTGCTTCGCGGAGTGGGCGCACCTTAGTGGCGGCCCAATCGGCGGGGTCAAGGAGCTTCCATTCCAGGAAGCGGCCTCTGGGTGGCGGTGTGTCCCGCGACGTCCCACCGAGGGTGAGCATCATTCCTAATTACGTCTCAGAAGCGATCGTGACGGCAGCTGGCGATATCATCGCCCTGTGACGATGAAACCCGAGAGTGGTCTGCTCGACCCTCACGCGACCGCCGTGTATGCACATCTATTCGACGCGCTTGGGGACCCTACGCGATTGGCGGTTCTCCAGCATCTGGCTTCTGGTGAGCATCGCGTCAGGGATCTCGTTCAGCATCTCGGATTGGCGCAATCAACCGTAAGCAAGCACCTCAGCTTCCTGCGGGACTGCCGGCTAGTCACTGTTCGTTCGGAGGGGCGCGCTTCGTGGTTTGACCTTGCGCAACCTGGCGCGACTGCGACCCTCATCAACGCCGCCGAACTCCTGTTGAAAGACACCGGCACGCGCGCCACGTTATGCGCCCACCTCCATGAGCCTGGCGAAGACTTCGCCCTCGGAACGGACGCAGCCTGATGGGCGCCGGTCACACGCACGCACCGTCTACCGGCATAGCCGGGCAACCGACCGACCACCGCGCGCGTCTATGGATCGCTTTCGGAATCACCGCGGCCATCGCCGTAACGCAAGCGGTTGGATCCTTCTTCACTGGGAGTCTCGCCCTCCTTACGGACACAGCCCACGCGCTCACTGACGCATCCGGACTTCTTGTTGCGCTTATCGCCGCGACGCTGATGCGGCGCCCCGCTGATGCGCAACGCACCTGGGGGTTCCGTCGTATCGAAGTCATCGCCGCCTTTGGCCAAGCGGCTCTATTGATGGCGGTCGGGGGTTACGCCGCCATCGAGGGAGTACGCAGGCTCTTCGAGCCCCCTGAGGTGCCAGCTACCGAACTGCTGGTGTTCGGAGTGATTGGGCTAGTCGCGAACATCATCGCTATCTTCGTGCTCTCCTCCAGCCGCGGAGCAAATTTCAACATGCGGGCGGCGTTTCTGGAAGTGCTGAACGACGCGCTGGGGTCGCTCGGGGTCATTGTTGCGGCCGTTCTCATCTGGACCACGGGTTTCCTTCAAGCTGACGCCATCGCTGGACTTTTCATCGCCACACTCATCGTGCCGCGTGCGTTCAAGCTGCTGCGCGAAACGTCACGGGTGTTGATGGAGTTCACCCCCGACGGTTTGGATCTGGACGATGTGCGATCACACATTCTCGAACTCGACCACGTCGTAGACGTCCATGATCTGCACGCCTCGACGGTCGCTACCGGCCTACCGACGATCAGCGCGCATGTCGTCGTCGAAGACGAATGTTTCACGGATGGACACGCGGCTGCAGTCCTCAAGGACGTCAGAGCCTGTGTGGCCCAGCACTTCAAAGTGTCCGTGTTGCATTCCACCTTCCAGATTGAGACAGTCGATCTGCAAGATTCGGAACCCGGGGATGTCCGCCACGCTTGATCGCGAACGGCGTCGAATCGCTCGAACGGGTGCGGTGGCGTCCCGATCGCACCCCAGCGTCGTCGCCAGCCTTTCCCAGCGATTCGCCCAGAACCGCTACGTACACTGGCTACCGATGTCTGATGACGCTCGCTCACCGCGCTCCGCGCGAGAGAACGAGCACGGCACGATAACGCGATTCATTACCATCATCGCCCTCGGGGCACTCATGCTGCTTGGATTCGTGGCGCTCAGCCACAGCGACAACGGCCCGGCGAGCGGTGTAGTCGCGACCGCCTCTGACGCTGCGTCGCAAGAACCGGCCGCATCCGTCGTTACGTCAGCTGTCCAGGCGAGCGCGTACGACGCGTCACCCGGAATGGCGCTGTGCGTTCTAGGTGTCGTCTGCGGATTTGTGCTGTACCTCGTCATTCATCTCCTGGTACGCCGCGGACGTGTCGGGCTCACACTCTTGCGTGCCCTCCCGCCGTCTCTCATCCACGCGGTGGTCATCAGAAGTGGAGGCCACGCCCTCACAATTGCGCAACTCGGGATTTCCAGAACCTGACATCGGCACGTCGCCCCCGCGGCGACACTCATCCCGGGTAAACCCGGGTCCTTCTCGTGCCACCAAGTACTGGAGTACCCATGAAAATCAACTGGAAGGCGACGGTCATCACCGCCGCCACCGCCGTCGCCGTCGTCGCGGGGGCTGTCATCTACGTCCTCGTTAATCAGAACAACACCCGCGTCGCCGCCGAAGAAAGGGGAGGCGGGTCGATAGCGGTCGTACGAGACGACTCCCACGTCCTTGACGACTCAGGCGACGACGCCATCACCATCGTGGAGTTCCTCGACTTCGAGTGCGAAGCCTGCGGCGCCTACTACCCCATCGTCGAAGAGCTCCGTGTGAAGTACGAGGGACAGATCAACTACGTCGTCCGCTACTTCCCTCTTCCCGGCCACATCAACTCCGAGAACTCAGCGGTCGCCGCGGAAGCCGCAGCACGCCAGGGACGCTTCGAAGAAATGTACAAACGCCTCTTCGAGACGCAGGCCCAATGGGGTGAGTCTCAGCAAAGCCAAGCGGAACTATTTCGCTCGTACGCGACCGAGTTGGGCTTGGACATGGCGGCCTACGACGAAGCGGTCGCCGACCCCATCACTCTCGAGCGTGTCCGATCCGACCTCGACGACGGACGTGCCCTCGGCGTGAACCGCACCCCCACGTTCTTCGTCGACGGCGAACCCCTCGTCATCGAACGATGGAACGACCTCGAAGAAGCCATCACCACCCGCTTGGATGACACCCCCTAATGGCGGGCCTGTCACACCGACGAGTCATCATCGTGGGCGCGGGGCAGGCTGGACTGGCAACCGCAGCAGCACTGATCGCTCGCGGCATGGAGCCGCAACGCGACTTCGTCCTCATCGATCGCTCCCCGCGGGCTCGACGCGCGTGGAGCGCACGTCGGCCTTTTATGCGGTTGCTCAGCAGCGCCGAGCACTCTAGCTTCCCGCGCCGACCACTGGAAGGTGATCCTTACCGGCACCCCACGCCGAGAGACATCGAGAGCTACCTCCACGAATACGAAGCAGAGCTTGGCGTAAAACCCGTCTGGGGAGTCCGCGCCCTCGCCGTGACCCCCCATAACAACGGCCCAACGCTGCGCTTGAGCACCACCGTTGGGGAGGTGCAGACCCGCAACATCGTGTGCGCCACCGGTGCCGCAGCGCGTCCCCGATTACCGGAATGGGCCGCGGATGCCGACGTGGAAGGGGCTCGGATGCACACCAGCGCCTACCAAACGCCCGAGCAGATCCCGCCGGGTCAGGTACTTATCGTCGGCGGTGGCAACGCCGGGGTGGAAGTCGCCTCAGACCTCGCGAACTCGCACGACGTCACCTTGGCGGTCCGCACCCGACGCACCGAAGTACACG
>NZ_CAKKMM010000045.1:0-17964 GCF_918698205.1 Microbacterium sp. Bi128
CCCGATGGAGAACGACCCCGACGCCCTGTTCCCCGGGGACCGCGGCATCCTGGACGCCGATGTGCGGCGCGTGCTCGTGCGGATCCTGCAGCGGCGGTTCTTGCTCGCCGAGAACTCCCCCGCCGAGTGGAAGCTGCTGCTCGAGCACCAGCAGATGATCGAGTCGCGGCTGAACGACCTGTTCGTGCGGCTCGTCGTCGACCACGATCGCGGCGTCGCCTACAAGGAGCAGGTGCGCAGCGACGAGGTCGAGGTGCCGATCCTGCTCAAGGACGAGGCCTACTCGCGCGCCGAGACGCTCGTGCTGGTGTACCTGCGCACGGTGTTCCAGCGCGAGACCACCGCGGGTGCGCCGTCGGCGCGCGTCGACGTCGAAGAGGTCGAGCAGACGGTCCTGACGTACTTCGCCGAGAGCGACGGCACCCGCGCGAGCCAGCAGCGAGCGGTCCGCACCGCGATCGCGCGCCTCGACCGCGAGGGGATCATCGAGGAGGAGTCCGAGGGGCGCTTCCGCATCGGGCCGCTCATCGAGATCGTGCTCAGCGCCGAGGTGCTGCGCGAACTGCAGAAGTGGCTCGACGCGCAGACGACGGATGCCGCGACCGCGACGCCGCCGGCGGGCGAAGCGCCGGCATCCGACACGGCCGAGGGAGAACCCGCATGACGATGCTCGAGACGCTGTTCGGCCTCATCCCCGCCGCCTCGCGCGGTCAGCAGTGGGTCGCCCATGAGCTCCAGCTGATCAACTGGGGCGGCTACGACGGCGAGCACCGCGTGCGCTTCGCGCCGACCGCGACGCTGCTGTGCGGCGGTTCCGGATCGGGCAAGTCCACGCTCATGGACGCCTACGTCGCGCTGATGATGCCCCACACGACCCCGTTCAACGGCGCCTCCAACGGCGCGGTCGTCGGGCGCCCCCGCGGGCAGGAGCAACGCAACATCCTCTCGTACGGCCGCGGCAAGCTCGACGAGTCTCGCACCGACGAGGGCACGAAAGTGCGGGTGCTGCGCGGCGACGGCACCGACACGTGGACGGCGATCGCGATGACGTGGGTCGACCACGACGGCGCGCGGTTCACGGCCGTGCGCGCCTGGTACTTCCCCGCCTCGGCGCGCGTCCTCGACGACGCGGTCAAGGTGCGCGGAACGATCCACGGCGACTTCGACCTGCGCGGGCTGGAACGCGCTGCGCAGCAGCACCTCTCCGACGCCGCGGTCCGTGCGACGGGCCTGGACACCCTCGCGACCGACCGCGAGTTCTCGGCGCGGTTGCACGCGGTCCTCGGCATCGGCGCGGCCGGTTCCGGCGCGAAGGCGATGAGCCTGCTCGCGCGCATCCAGGCGGGGCAGCAGATCACGACCGTCGACGACCTCTACAAGCGCATGGTGCTGGAGGAGCCCGAAACCCTCGCGACCGCCGAGGCCGTCGTCGCGCACTTCGACGGCCTCGAGAGCACCCGCACCCGCATGCTCGAGGCGCGCCAGCAAGTGCGGGCGCTGCAGCCGATCCGCACGATGAAGGCGCGCATCGACGAGGCCGCCGAACGCGTGCGCATCATCGAAGCCCTGGGGCGCTTCGGCGACCCGGCCTCGCGCGCGTCGCTGTGGCGCGCGCAGCGCCGCGTCGATCTGCTCGGCGCCGTCGAGGACGAACTGCGCGAACGCACCCACGCCACCGACGCGCTCGTGCGCGAACGCCAGGCCCTCGCCGACGCCGCCGAAGCGGAGCGCGACGGACTCGGCGATGTGCTGCGGGCCGCCGGCGGCGACCGACTCGACGCGGCGCAGCGCGAGCTCCGCGTTCTCGAGCGTCGCCGCGCCGGGATGGTGCGCGACCGCGAGAGGTTCGAGGCCGCTCTGGCGGTGCTCGGCGCCGAGGTCGGCACCGCGAAGCAGTTCGCGGCGCTGGCCGACGACGCCCGCCGCACGCTCGGCGACGCGGATGCCAAGAGCGCGGTGCGCGAGGCCTTCGTGACCGCGAGCAGCCGGCACACCGAGGCGCGTCAGCAGCTCGCGACCCTCGAGACCGAGCACCGCCGCACCCAGACGCGCGACGACAACATCCCGCCGCGGCTGCACGAGGCGCGCGAAGCGCTCGCCGAAGCTGCCGGGCTCACCGCCGCAGAGCTGCCGTTCGTCGCCGAACTCGTCGACGTCCGCACCGAGTTCGAGCCGTGGCGCGGGGCGTTCACCCTCGCCCTGGGCGGTTTCGCCACGACCCTCCTCGTGGATGCCGCGCACCTGGCATCCTTCCGCGCCGCGATCGACGGCGTGCGCTTGTCGGAGCGGCTGCGGTTCGAGGGCGTCTCGACCGGCCTGCCCGAGCGCGCCGGGCTGGACCCGGCCGCTCTCCCCGGGCGCCTGGACTACCGCAGCACCCCGTTCACGGGCTGGCTGCAGGACCGCCTGGAGCAGCAGTTCTCGTTCGTGTGCGTGGATGCCGCCCGCGAGCTGTCGCAGCACCGGATGGCCCTCACGATCACGGGGCAGACCAGCCAGGGCGCGCGCGGTGCCCATGGCGGTTCGGTGCGGCAGAGCATCCTCGGGTTCTCCAGCCGTGCGCGCCTGAGCGACCTGGGCGAGCAGATCTCTCGGGCCCGCGCCGACCTCGCTTCGGCCAAGGCCGCCGTCGACGAGGCCGCGGCCGCCCTCGACGCGTTCGACGACCGGCGCAGCGCCCTGGAGAAGATCGCCGACCTCACGTGGGAGCAGGTGGACACGGCATCCGTCGATCGCGAACTCGAACGCTGGAACGAGACGATCGCCGAGGTGACGGCCGGCAACCCCCGCATCGCCGAGCTGCAGGAGCAGATCTCGGGGACGCGTGCCCGCGCCGCGCGCCTGCGCGAGGAGATCGGCGCGGCCAAGACCGAGCAGCAGCGGCTCGCGGCCCGGTGGGCCGAGGTCACCGACGAGGTCGACGCCGCCCACGCGCGCCTCGAGGATGCCGAGGACGCCGGTCTCACCCTCACGGCCGACGAAGCCGCCTACCTCGACGCCCTCTTCGTCGCCCCCGACGGCGAGGACCGGTCGCCGTCCGAGCGCCTCGCGCGGTTCGACGCGGCGCTCGAGTCGGCGTCGAAGCGCCTGCTCGAGGACCAGCGCGCCGCGCAGGAGACCTGGAGCGACCAGCGCGAGGGCCTGCGGCGCACCCTGACCGCCTTCATCGACCGGTGGCCGAGCCCGAACCTCCTCGCCGACCCCGACGAGTCGCTGGGCGACTTCGAGCGGATCCTCGCCGATCTCGAGGCCAGCGGCCTGCACGAGCTCGAGGCCGAGTGGCGCGACAGCCTGCTGCGCCTGTCGGGCAACGACCTCACGAACCTCGACTCCTCGCTCACGCGGGCGCTGCGCGAGATCCGCGACCGCATCGCCCCGATCAACGACATCATGCGCGACCTGCCGTTCTACGACGACGAGCACCGCCTGCAGATCGTTCCGCGCGAGAGCCAGTCCGAGGTGCGGCGCCGATTCCGTCGCGAGCTGCGGGACGTCCGCGCGGCGATCGACGCGGCCGGGAGCGACGAGGAGCGCGAGGCCGTGTACGTGCGGATGGCGCGACTCATCGGCCGCATCCGCTCCACCGCCCCCGACTTCGCCGACCTCATCGACGTGCGCAACCACGTGCGGGTGAGCGCCGAGCGCTTCCGTGCCGCGACCGGCGAGCACGTCGCGCTGTACGACCACATCGGCGAGAAGTCCGGTGGCGAGTCGCAAGAGCTCATCGCCTTCATCGTCGGCGCCGCGCTGCGGTACCAGCTCGGGGATGCCGGAGCCGAACGCCCGCGCTACGCCCCGGTGTTCCTCGACGAGGCGCTCATCAAGGCCGACGCGCACTTCACCAAGCGCGCGATCGGCGCGTGGCGAGGCCTCGGGTTCCAGCTCGTCATCGGTGCCCCGAACGACAAGTACAGCGCGATCGAGCCCCACGTCGACGTCGAGTACGACATCCTCAAGGACACCCGCGGACGCTCGTGGGCGAAGGCGAAGGTGGCGCTGCCGGCCTGAGCCCGGGCACGCGCCTCCACCGTCTCGCTCACATCGCGATCGACGGCAGCTCTCCGTCGTCCGCGCCGGCCGGGCGGGCAGGCTCGCTCTCGCCGACGGGACCCACAGATGCCGCCGGCCGCGCCGTGCGGTCGACCGAGAAGGTGAAGACGTCGGGGCGCGCGTAGTGGCCGACGGGGTCGGCGAATCCCTTCGCGATGCCGATGGCGTCGAGGTCGAGGTCGGCGACGGCCAGCCCCTCTCGCGTCGGGTCGATGGGCTCGCTCAGGAGCGCTCCGTCGGGGCCGTAGATCCCCGCGGCCCCGCCCCCGGTGAAGCCGGGGACGTTGTTCATGACGCCGTTGGCCATGAGCACGAAGACCCCGCCCTCCATGGCATAGGTCCGGCTCATCGCGATCGACGCCTCGGCGGAGAACTGGGCCAGCTGATCGCCAAACGGCGGCCACGCTCCGACGTGGATCTGCTCGTGCTGCGCGTACATGCTGAACTTCAGGAGCGGCTGCAGGTGCTCCCAGCAGTTGAGCGCCCCGAGTCGTCCGAGCGGCGTGTCGATGACCTGCAGCCCCGATCCGTCCCCCTCGCCGAACAGCGTGCGTTCGACGAACGTCGGCTTGAGCTTGCGGCGGTGCAGCAGCACGTTGCCGTCCGGACCGATGATGAGTTGCGCCATGTAGAGGGACCCGTGGTCCCGCTCGCTGAGACCGAGCACGACCGTGATCTCGTGCTCGGCGGCCGCCTCGCGGATGCGGGCGATCTCCGGTCCGTCGATGTGTGGCGAGTTCGCGCGGTAGAGGGCGGCGAGGGGAATCTGCTCTCCCGCCGTCATCCCCCACAGGAAGAGGGGGTATCCGGGCAGCCAGGTCTCGGGGAAGGCGACGAGGTCGGCGCCCTCCGCGGCGGCCTGTCCGATGATCTCCACCGTCTTGGCGGTGGTCGCGTCGAGGTCGAACCAGACGGGCTCGGCCTGAACGGCAGCGGCGCGGACGCGGGTCATGAGATCTCCTTCATCGTGGGAGCCGGGCGATCCGAATGTCCCACCGGCTGACGGAAAACTACGGCCGGCCCCTCGCATCCGGGGAGTCCCGATCTGCACGGAACCTGGCATTCTCCGCAGGATCGCGGCCGCGCAACATGACCGTTACACGAGCGACGCTCGCGTTCGAGCCCCGACGTCCGGCGACAACACGCGCGAAACCCCCGGCCGCCACACTGGTCGCATGGTGACGGCACGGCTCACGGCGGGCGAGCGTTGGCAGGAGCTCGCGTCCGACCTGTTCGTCCCGCTTCACGTCACCGGCGATGGACCCGCTCCGCGCGTGCGCGTCGACTACGAAAGCGTCGCCGACGTCTCCTACTCGCGGGTCCGCTCGACCCGGGGCGAGGTCGTCCGTGCGGAAGAGCTCATCGATTCCGTCGATTCGGAGATCGCCCTCTTCTCCCTCCAGCTGCGCGGGTCGGGGCACGTGGCGCAGCAAGGCAGGACCACCGTCGTCCGCCCCGCCGAAGGCGTGCTGTATCTCGCGGACGCTCCCTATCGCCTGACGTTCCCCAGCGAGGTCGACATCCTCGTCGTGCGGGTGCCCACCCCCGCCGTGGGGCTCTCGATGGATCGGCTTCGGCAGGTGGTGGCGGCACCGCTGCGCACGTCCCGGGCGGGCACGTTGGGCTTGCTCGCGCGAGTCGTCGGTTCATCGCTCGCGGGCCGCGGCCTGTTGTCGTCGCCGGCGGAGACCGCCCGGGTGAGCGCGGAGCTGCTCAGGGAGGTCTTGGCCCACCACTCCGGGACGCCCTCGCGCTCGCGCTCCCCTGCGGCCCTGCGCGCGGACGTGCGCGCCCGCATCCTCCGCAGCGTCGCCGACCCCGGGCTCCGGGTGAGCACGCTCGCCGACGCGGCCGGTGTCTCCGAACGCACGGTCCACGCGGCGTTCGCGGAGGTGGGGAGCAGCCCCGCGGCCGAGATCCGCCGCACCCGTCTCGAGCGCTCTCGACGACTGCTCGAGACGACCAGCCTGTCGGTCGTCGAGATCGCGCTCGCCTGCGGGTTCTCCGACCCGACGTCGTACACGCGCGCGTTCCGACGGCAGTGGCAGCTCACCCCGGCCGCGCACCGCGGCCTCGAGAGTTCTCATCCGCCGCCTACGCGGTGACCAGGGTCACGGGCGCGAGGCGGACGGCATCCACCGCCTCGAGACCACGGTCCCGCGGGGTGTCGCACAGCTCGTCGAGACGCAGATCCCGCAGAGCCGCCTCCGCCGCCACGCGGGCGACGATCGACCGAACGAGCACGACCGTCGAGCGAGCCCGGTCGGCATCGGACCCGAGCGCGCGCTCGACGGCGCTCAGCAGACCGTCCAGCCGCTCGTCGTGGCAGCGGGCGTCGTCGGCACCGATCCAGTCGAGGAGTTCCGAAACAGTCCACTTTAGGTCTATTGGACTCATAAAGACGCGCTCTCTTGATCCCATGTTGCTCATTGGATCACCCTTGCGCATCCACATCGGCCGAGGAAAGTTCCACTTGACTCCCTGTGGACCGATATTTCCCGCGAGACGTGCGCCACCCACCGCCGCCGCGCGCGTGACCCCATCCCCCGGGACCGCTCGCGGCTCGGCGAGTGCACGCCCACGGCGAACGCCACCTCGGGAATTCTCGGTCCCCTCTCTACGCTGTGTGCTGAGGGCGCGGTGAGAGGCGGTTGGGGATGCAAGGACTCGAGGTCACGGTTCTGCTCGGGCTCGCGATGCTCGTGGGGACGGTCCTGGCCCCGCGCCTGCGCGTGGCCACGCCGCTCGTGCTCCTGGTGATCGGCTTGGCGCTGGGATTCGTGCCGGAGCTGCGCCAGATCGAGCTCCCGCCCGAGACGGTGCTGTTGCTGTTCCTCCCCGTCATGCTGTTCCGCGAGGCGTGGACCACCTCACTCCGCTCCGTGCGTCGGTCGCTGCGGTACATCGTGCCGATGAGCACGTTGCTGGTCGTGGCATCCGCGTTCGCCGTCGCCGGGGTCGCGACGTGGATGGGTGTGCCGTGGGAGGCCGCCCTCGTGCTGGGTGCGGCGGTCGCCCCGCCGGATGCCACCGCGGTCGCCGCGCTCGGCCGGCTGCTGCCCGAGAAGACGTTCATGAAGCTCAAGGCCGAGAGCCTCACCAACGACGGCACGGCGCTCGTGCTGTACTCCATCGCGGTGTCGCTCCTCATCGGCAACCAGGTCACGCCGTGGCAGATCACCGGGATGGTGCTGGTGTCCTACCTCGGCGGCGCGGCCGCCGGCATCGCCGTCGCGGCCCTCGCCTTCCTGGCGCTGCGACGCATGGAGTCGACGCTCACGATCAACCTGACGCTGGTGCTCGTGCCGTTCGTGGCGTTCCTCGTGGCCGAGATCTCCCACGCGTCGGGGGTCTTGGCGGTCGTGTTCGCCGGGCTCATCGTGGCCTGGATCTCTCCACGGATCACCACGGCGATGTCCCGCCGGGCGGCGGATGCCACGTGGCCCTTCGGCGTCTACCTCCTCAACGGCGCGCTGTTCGTCCTCATCGGGATCGAGGTGCAACTGGTCCTCCACGAGATCTCGCCGTCGGAGATCGGCATCCTGCTGCTGGTCACCGTGGCCGCGTGGCTCGTGCTCGCCGCCGTGCGGTACCTGTTCCAGTGGGTGTTCTCGCCGTTCTCGCGGCCGTCGGCCTCGGCGTCGACGTCGTCCCGGCACCGCTCGCGGGTGGTCAGCACGGTCGCGGGGTTCCGCGGCGCCGTGTCACTCGCGATCGCCCTGTCGGTGCCCCTCACCACCGCCGACGGCACGCCGGTGGCGGGACGCGAGGCCGTCGTCTTCGTCACCGCCGGCGTGATCGTGCTGACCCTGCTCGTGCAGGGGCCCCTCCTGCCGGTCGTGATCCGGTGGGCGAAGCTGCCCTCCGACGATGCGGCGGTAGAGGAATTCGAGCTCGCGCAGCGCGCGATCTCGGGTGCGGCGCTCTCGGCGCTCGACGACCTGGCCGCCGAGCACGGCGTGAGCGACGACGTGCGCGACCGCGCGCGACGCGAGGGCTACGAGCGGTTGGAACTGGCGAACGCCCGCGCCGTGGCGCGGCAGCGCGCCGCCGAGGAGCGTGACCGCGAGGAAGAGATGGACGACGGCGGGGACGAGGCCGCGTCGCGCATGGGGCCCGTCCCCCCGGGATCGACGGACGACGAGGGGCGACGGACCGCGGGCCCCCTGGAGATGATCGCCGTGAGCGACGACGTCGACATCACCCAGCGTTCGCCGCTCCTCCGGCATCGCGAAGCCACGCGTCTGCGTCTGGCGATCCTCGACCGCAAACGCGAAGTGCTGCTGCGTCTGCGGCGGGAGGGCACGATCGACGACCTCGTGGCGCGGCGGATCCTCGCCGACCTCGACATCGAGGAGATCCGCGCGCGCGGCCTCGACCGCGACGGCGACTGACGGCGCGTCCAGAACAGGGGATGCACCCGCAACAGGCCGATCGCGCCGGTATCGGCCTGTTCTCGGCGCACCCCCTGTTCTCACGACGCGCCGCCGCGGACGGCGAGCGACGAGACGCACCGAGACGTCACGCGCCGGGAACGACCAGCCCGCTCTCATACGCGGCGATGACCAGTTGCGCGCGGTCGTGGGCGCCGAGTTTGAGCATCGTGTTCTTCACGTGCGTCTTCGCGGTGTGCGGGGAGATGAACAGCACCGCGGCGATCTCGTCGTTGGAGCGCCCGCGCCCCACGTGCTGGAGCACTTCGCGTTCCCGTTCGGTGAGAGCGTCGAGCGCGGGCGACGGGACGGGAGCGTCGGATGCCGCGTGCCGGACGTACCTCTCGATCATCGCGCGCGTGGCCCCGGGCGACAGCAGCGCACCGCCCTCGTCCACGGCGAGGACGGCGTGCACGATCTCCTCGGGCTCCGCCCCCTTGCCGATGAACCCGCTCGCACCGGCGCGGAGGGCCGCGACGACATAGTCGTCCTCCTCGAACGTCGTGAGGATCAGGACGCGCGTCGCGGCCAGGGCGGGATCGGCGCAGATCCGGCGCGTGGCCTCGATCCCATCCATCCGCGGCATCCGGATGTCGCACACGACGACGTCGGGTGACAGGCGGCGCGCGAGCTCGACGGCCACCTCTCCGTCAGCGGCCTCCCCCACGACGTCGATCCCGGATGCGGCGTCCAGGAGGTCGCGCACGGCACTGCGGATCAGCGCCTGATCGTCGACGACGAGCACGGTGGTCACGAGAGCCCTCCGGGGGTGGTCCCTGCGTGCGCGGCCAGGGGAAGCCGGGCGGCGAGACGGAAGCCGCCGGGAGCCGGCCCTGCCTCCAGCTCGCCGCCGACCGAGTCGACGCGTTCCCGCAGACCGACGAGTCCGAAGCCGGACGTCGGGGAGTCCTGCGCCCCGGTCGCGCGCTGCCACGGATTGGTGACGACGACCTCGAGAACGTCGCCGTCGCGGCGCAGCAGCACGTGCGCGCGCCGGGCGGCGCCGTGCTTGAGCGCGTTGGTCAGTCCCTCTTGCACGACGCGGTAGGCGACGATGTCGACGCCGAGCGGCAGACCCGCCGTCGCGGTGTCGAGACCGATCTCGTCGCGCACCACCACGTCCCAGCCGGCGACGCGTACGGACTCGACGACGTCCGGCAGCCGGGCGAGCCCCGGCTGATCGCGGATCCCGACTTCGTCCGGGGTGCGGAGCACGGTGAGCATCGACCCGATCTCGCCCAGCACCTCACGCGAGGCCGAACGGATGGTCGCGAGCGCTTCTCGCGCGCGTTCCGGACGCGTCTCGAGCGCCGACGAGGCGACGCCGGCATTCAGGCTGATGACCGAGATCTGGTGCGCCACCGCGTCGTGCAGGTCGCGCGCGATGCGCAGGCGCTCCTCGGTGACCCGGCGACGCGCCTCGGCCTCGCGCGTCTGCTCGGCACGTCGGGCGCGTTCGACGACGGCCTCCACGTACGCGCGCCGCGACCGGGCGGCATTCCCCAGTGCACCCGCGAGGGCGAGGGCGAGTCCGACCTGGAGGAAGTGGGTGTCCATCCCGGTCGTCAGCGTCACGACGATGCTCGCCGTGATGACCACCCCGACGGCGGCGATGCCCACCGGCGCCGCCGCGCGACGGCTCACCCGGTCGCCCAGGCCATACGCCGCGATCGCGATCGCGACCGTCACCCCCGGCGACAGCGTGCCGAGGGCGAGCGCGGCCACGTACAGCGCGATGCAGACGACGAACACCGTGCGCGGCCACCGTCGACGGAGCGGCAGCACCGCCGCGGGGAGGAGCACCAGGACGAACACGACGGGGCCGGAGGGCCGCAGCTCGGGGAACGGGACGGGAGCGAACGCGGGCACGATCACGAGGACCGCGACCAGGACGTCCTGAAGCCACCTCGGCACGGGAGGCACGAGCCGCGGTGCCGTGTCGGTCGTCGCGTCGAGGGGCATCGTCCTAGTCTGGCGGCCCGCGGGCTGCGCGGCCATCGCCGTCTCGGGGCAGACGCAGATCCCCCCGTGGGGGTAGACACCCACCCCGCTGGAGTGACGCGCACGCCGACGGTCGCGGCGAGGGTGGGACCATGACACCCGAAAACCCTCCCCCGCTGTTCTCCGTCACCGACCTGCACAAGTCGTACGGCCGCGGCTCCGCCCGCTTCGACGCGCTGCGCGGCGTCTCGCTCGACATCGCCAAAGGGGAGAGCCTCGCGATCGTCGGCAAGAGCGGCTCCGGGAAGTCCACGCTCATGCACCTGCTGGCGCTGATGGACGCTCCCACGAGCGGAACCGTCGCCTTGGACGGGACGGATGCCGGCACCCTCCGCGGCAGCCGCCTCAACCGCACGCGCAACGAGACGTTCGGCTTCGTGTTCCAGCAGTTCTTCCTCACCCCTAACGCCTCGGTGCTCGACAACGTCGTGTTGCCGTTGAAGATCGCCGGGGTCGGGAGGGCCGAACGTAAACGCCGCGGGATGGCGGCGCTGGCCGAACTCGACATGCAGGACAAGGCGAAGAACAAGGCGACGGCGCTCTCGGGCGGCCAGAAGCAGCGCGCGGTCATCGCCCGTGCGCTCGTCAACGACCCGCAGGTGATCTTCGCCGACGAGCCCACCGGCAACCTCGACACGGCGACCGGCGCGGTGGTCGAGGACATCCTGTTCCGCCTCAACCGCGAGCACGGCATCACCCTCATCGTCGTCACGCACGACGACGACCTCGCGGCGCGCTGCGACCGCCGCATCCAGATCCGCGATGGCGTGATCGTGTCCGAGGAAGGACGAGCAGCATGAAGACCACCGACCTCATCTCGAGCGCTTTCGCCAACACCTTCCGGTCCAAGACGCGGACGATCCTGACGGTACTGGCGATCTTCGTCGGCGCCTTCACCCTCACCCTGACGAACGGTCTCGGAACGGGCATCAACCGCTTCATCGACGACACGGTCGCGTCGATGGGCGCCTCCGACGTGCTGACCGTGTCGAAGGCGTCCACCGACGGCGCGGCATCCACCGGCCCTCAGAAGTACGATCCGGATGCCATCGCGGCGGCGCAGACGAGCCCGGGCCGGCCGGGAGCGACGAGCTCCGTCTCGGCGCTGACCGACGACGACATCGCCGCGATCGAGGGCATCGACGGGATCGAGCAGGTCTCCCCCGTCCGGTCCGTGTCGATCGACTTCGTCCAGTACGACGGCGGGGAGCGCTACGTCGCCTCAGCCGGTGGGCTCATCGGAGGTCAGACGCCGCAGCTGTCGGCGGGCGCGGCACCGGACGACGCCGCGGATGCACCGGAGGTGGCTCTGCCGGCGTCGCTCGTCGAGCCCCTGGGCTTCGCCGACGCCGCGGACGCGACGGGGAAGACCGTGACGATCGCGGTGACCGACCCCGTCCGGACGCAGCACCTCGTCGAGGCCACGGTGACCGGCGTCACCGAGGAGGCGTTCGCCGCGACCACGGCGGTCACGACCAACACCGTGCTGCAGGACTCCCTGTTCTCGCTGCAGAACACGGGCGTTCCGCAGGACCAGCTCGACCGGTACGCCAGCGCGAGCGCCCGCGTGTCGTCGACGGCGACGCCGGAGCAGATCGACGCGGTGAAGACCGCTCTCGCCGACGCCGGTTACACGGGCCGGACCGTCGCCGACCAGCTGGGCACGTTCAAGGCCGTCATCGACGGGATCGTGCTCGTGCTCAACGCGTTCGCGATCATCGCGCTGCTGGCGGCGAGCTTCGGCATCGTCAACACGCTGCTGATGTCGGTGCAGGAACGCACGCGCGAGATCGGCCTGATGAAGGCGATGGGGATGGGCAGCGGCCGCGTCTTCTCGCTTTTCAGTCTCGAGGCGATCCTCCTGGGTCTCCTCGGCAGCGCGATCGGCGCGGTGGTCGCCATCGCGGTCGGGACCGCGGTGAGCGCTCAGCTCGGCGAAACGCTGTTCAGCGATCTGCCGGGCCTGCAGCTCATCGCCTTCGACCCGCTGTCGATCCTGGGGACGACGCTGGCGATCATGGGTATCGCGTTCCTGGCCGGCAGCCTGCCCGCCGCGCGAGCCGCCCGGGCCGATCCCGTGGAGTCGCTGCGCTACGAGTAGTCCCGACGGGGCGCGGAGGCGACGCCTTCGCGCCCCTGACCGCCCTCTCGTTCGTGTAACGATCACCGCGACCGGTCGGGGGCAGCTTTATCGTCGGGGCATGCGCAGATCCGTGGTCGGCCTGGCCCTCGTTGGCGCCCTCCTGCCCCTGACAGGGTGTGTCCCTCCGATGGTCGCGTGCACGGCGATCGGGTACTCATCGACGCTCTTCCTCGACCTCGATACCCCCACCACCGGTCTTACTCTCGAGCTGTGCGATGGCGAGGGATGCACGCCCTCACCGACGTCGGATTTCGAGCCCACCGAGACCGCGACCGGGTGGGTGGTGTCCCCGCTCTTCGGCGCAGGGGACGTCGTCGGTTACCGAGTGACGGATGCCACGGGCGCCGTCGTGCGCGAAGGCTCCGTCCGCCCGGACTGGAAGCGCGTCGACGGCTCGGACACGTGCGGCGGCAACACCGAGGCTCGCGTCGCCCTCTGAGCGGAGCACGGCCGAACCTCTCGGAGGGACACCCGCGTCACACGAGTAGCGTGGTCGGTGTGACGAAATCGCAGTGGCATCCCTCGGAAGACGGCATCAATTTCCACACCCGCAAGTGGGTCAAACCCGAGGACCTCAACGCCAACGGCACGCTCTTCGGCGGCAGCCTGCTGCGCTGGATCGACGAGGAAGCGGCGATCTACGCGATCATCCAGCTCGGCAACTACCGGGTGGTCACGAAACTGATCTCCGAGATCAACTTCGAGGCGTCGGCGCTGCAGGGCGATCTCATCGAGATGGGCCTGACCGCGACGCACTTCGGACGCACGTCCCTGACGATGCGGGCCGTGGTGCGCAACATGATCACGCGCAAACGGATCCTCACCATCGAGCGGCTCGTGTTCGTGAGCGTCGACGAGAACGGGCAGCCGACCCCGCACGGCTACACCGACATCACGTACGACCGCGACCGGATGCCGCGCGAGCACTCCGCGACGGGCAGCATCCGCATCGAGTAGGCGCTGACGCCGGAGGAGCGTGCGGGTCAGGCGCGCGAATGCGCCGACGCCCGGGCCACCTGGTCCGCCGTCGGCGTCACGCCGGTGTAGCGCGCGAACTGGCCGGCCGCCTGCAGCGCGATGACCTCCGCGCCCGTGATGACGTCCGTCCCCGCCGCGCGCGCGGCGCGGATGAGCGGGGTCTCCGCCGGAAAGGCGACGACGTCGAAGACCGTGTGCGCCGCGGCGATGTGCGCGGGAGAGAAGGCCAGGGTCTCGGCATCCGCCCCGTCCATCCCGAGCGGAGTGACGTTGACGATGATCGCGGCACCGGGCTCCGGGTCGTCGGCGATCCAGCGGAAGCCGTAGGCCGCGGCGAGCGCGGGACCCGCCTCGGCGTTGCGCGCCAGCACGGTGACGTCGGCGAATCCGGCGCCGTGGAACGCCGCGACCACGGCCTTGGCCATGCCGCCCGAGCCGCGCACGAGCACGGATGCCGCCGGGTCGAGGCGGTGGCTGTCGATGAGGCTCGCGATGGCTTCGTAGTCGGTGTTCGAGGCCGTGAGCACTCCCCCGTCGTTGACGATCGTGTTGATCGACCCGATCGCCGCGGCCGAGGGCTCGATGTGATCGACGAGCGGGATCACCGCCTCTTTGAAGGGCATCGATACCGAACAGCCCCGGATGCCGAGAGCTCGGACCCCGCCGATGGCGGCGGCAATGTCGGTCGTGGTGAACGCCTTGTAGACGAAGTCGAGGCCCAGTTCGGCGTAGAGGAAGTTGTGAAAGCGCGTGCCGATGTTCGAGGGGCGCCCCGAGAGCGAGATGCACAGGACGGTGTCTTTGCTGAGTTCGGGCACGGTGACCTCCGGATGCGGGGCGGGATTCCTCGATCGTAACGAAGCAGGGAAAGCGCTCTGCGGTCGCCGTGATTGCACGCAGACTCATCGTGATGCATACCATGTATGCATGGTCAAATCTGCGCGGGGCCGGGCAACCGCGGACATCGCGCACGAACTCGACACCGCACTCCAGAAAGCGATCGGACGCACCCTCAATTCCTGGGGGCGACGGTACGGACTCCCCCCTTTGACGTGGACCGTCGAGCATTGGGACGGCTATGTCACCCTTGTCGGCCGGCCGCGCCGCCGGTCGAGAAAGAGCGTGCACCGGGCCGCGCAGTGGACATCCCGCCTGGATTTTCAGGCGACCGACGGCGGCGAACGGTTGTGTCTCTCGAATGCCGACGGATGGCACGTGGAAATCCAGGAGTGACGTACTCGGGTGTTCTTCACACACCGCCGCACACCATGTATGCGTGGTATTGTCGCGACCGACGCCGGGGGGCCCGAGACGAGGACGCGATCCGTGGCACGGACCTGCCCAGCGACCCGAAGCAGCACCGCACCGACGGGCGAGTGGCTTGCCCCTGTGAGATTGGTGTCACATGCACGTTGACCAGTGGCCTATCGATGCCGCCTGCCCACCGTGGTGCAACGGATCACATGACCACCTCGAAGCCCATGGTGCCTCCCATCGGAGCGACCCGAGGTCCGTCCCGGCCGTCGAGCGACGTCACGGCACGGACGGGCTGGCCTTCGATCACGTCGCCGCGGGAGACCTCACCGTCGGCGTCGAATCGCGATGGGGCGACACGTGGGTCTGGATCTCCCCCGAAGACAATGTCCGCCGCGGTCTCGTCCTCAGCAAGGAAAGCGCCCACCGCCTGGCCAGAATGCTGGTGGCCCTTTTCGAGGAACGCCTTCTCTAGGCCGTGAGCCGCTGCACGCCTCTCCGCCACGGGTCACTGGGTGCGCGGGAGAAGGTCCGTGGTCGGAGGCGGCAAGAGGTCAGAGACATCGACCTCGAGGACGAGCGCCAGCGAAATGAGCGTCTGGAGGCGAGGATTCGCGGCCGTGCCCGGATTGGATTCGCCTTTTTCCAGCTTCTGATACGTGAATGTCGACAACCCGGCGGCGTGGGCCACGCGCTCTTGAGTCAACGCCAGGCCGAGGCGCGCGCGCTGGAGATTCGCCCCGAGCAGCCGCGAATAGTCCGCCCACGGATCAGGCGCGCCGCTCACCACCACGGGACAAGGTTGCCGGAGAGCCACGTAAACATTGCACGCCAGTGTGGCACGTTAGTGATTCGTTATGGCACACTCTCGCTCGTCGCTTGCGACCGACTGCCCCCGCGAGTGCCTGAGCGATCGCAGCGCCCGCGGGAGGATGTAGCCCGCGAGGTCGCTGCTCAGTTCGGTCACGACGCTCCGCGGGAGTTCCGCACGCGCGGCCGCCTCCGTGAGTGACAGGTCGCCCGACATGTAACGGAGAACGCACGCGATCGCCATGTTGACCTCGGAGCGCATGACGTCCGCCCGCGAGCTCGCAGCCCGCGAACTCGATCGATTCGCGCCGTTCTGCATTGGACCCCTCCCCCGTCGCCCCGCTCCATGTATACCACGTATACATGGTCGGGCAAGAGAGGGATCCCGTGGCCGCACGGCGGGCCACCTCGCCCGCCCCCGCAGCGGTCCGGGCACGCGCGGAGCCCCGACCGACGACCCTACGAGACACCGGCCGCCACGACCTCCCGCACGGGACGTGCCCGGCGCCGCCACCCCGCGACGGTCGGGACGATCCCCCGGGGAACGAAGAGCAGGAACAGCACCAGCACGACCCCGTACCCCGCGTACTGCAGGATCGGCCCTGCTGCGGCGGGCATCCCCGGGGCGGCGCTGAGGACGCTGAGCACCTGCAGCCACAGGCTCAGCGCCACCGTTCCCACGACACCTCCCCACACCGAACCGAGTCCGCCGACGACGGCCATGACGACGTAGCCGAACGAGACGAACGGCGGGTAGGTGTCCTGGCTGACGTACGGCGTGAAGAAGGCGCCCAGAGCCCCGGCGAACCCCGCGAATCCGCCCGCGACCGCGAACACCGTGAGCTTGCTGCGGAGCACCGGCACGCCGCTGGAGGCCGCCGCCGACTCGCTCCCGGCGAGCGCGCGGATGCCGCGCCCGAACCGCGACCGCACGAGGTTGTGGCACACCAGAATCGCCACGGCGAGCCCGGCGAGCGCCAAGTAGGAGTACACCCGTTGATCGGTCACGACGAGACCCCCGAGCGACAGCGGCGGGATGCCGAAGATCCCCACGCCCGCCCCGAACAACGGCAGCGTAGCCATCACGGTCTGGATGATCAGCAGCACAGCGAGCGACCCGAACGCGAGGTAGTGGCCGCGCAGCCGCAGGAGGGGCCACCCGACGAGGGCGGCGGCCCCTGCGGCGAGGAGCGGCGCGACCACGAGAGCGAGAACCGGGGGGACGCCCAGGGTGACGGTGCCCACCGCGACGGTGAGGCCGCCCACCGCCACGAAGGCGCCCTGTCCGAGCGAGGCCTGCCCGGCGTACCCCATGAACAGCGACAGGCCGGTGACGACGATCGCGGCCAACGCGGTCTGCACCAGGAACGTCTGGTCGGAGACCAGCAGCGGGGCCAGGGCGGCCGCGACAGCGGCCACCACGATGACGATGCGGTTCATTTCGCCTCCTCGACGGTGAACGAGCGCGACCGAGCGATCATGAGGACGAGCATCATGATGAGCGCGATCTGGGTCTGGTAGGAGCCGCTGGCGTAGCCGGCGACGAGCTGTCCGGTGACGCCGAGCACCACGGCGCCGACGAAGGTCATCCAGGGGCTGCGGAGCCCGCCGAAGACCGCGGCCGCCAGGGCGCTGAGCACGAACGGCAGGTCGGAGGTCACCGAGACGGCGGTGGTCGGCGCGATCAGCACCCCGGCGAGTCCGCCCAGGACGCCCGCGATCGTGAAGGACAGCAGCCCCATGATCCGGGTGTCGATGCCCACGAGACGTGCGGCACGGGGATTGGATGCCGCCGCGGTCAGCGCGCGACCGATGTCGGTGCGGGTGAACAGCACGCTCATGAGCGCCAGCGTCACGACGGCCACGCCGAGCACGAGGAGCCGCTGGACCTCGACCTCGGCGCCGAACAGACGGACCGTTCCGGTGAGGCCGGGAGGGGAGACCGGGTTCTGGCCCCACACCGCGATGATGACGGCGGCGGACACGAGAGACATGCCCAGGGTGATCAGGAGCGAGGTCATCGGGTGCGTGCCGGGTTTTCCGATCGCGACGGCGCCGACGACGAACCCGATGAGCCCCACCACGATCACCGCCGACAGCTCCGCCAGCCCCGGGGGCACGCCGAGCTGATGGAAGGTCTGCGAGAGGAACGCGCCGAACACCACGAAGGAGCCCTGGGCGAAGTTCAGCACGTGGGTCACGCGGTACACCACGACGATGCCGCTGCCGACGAGGGCGAACGAACCGGCGAGGGTGAGTCCGCTCAGCAGATAAGTGGCGAGATCGCTCACGAGG
>NZ_CAKKMM010000046.1:0-17894 GCF_918698205.1 Microbacterium sp. Bi128
ACGTGTCGAAGGCCACGGCCAGGTGGGTGGGTTTCTCGGCCTTGACGAGGTTGACGAACATCGACAGGAAGCCGTAGATGCCGTTGGTGTGTTGGCCGTCCTTCGTGGAGAAGTTGTCGACGGGCAGGGCGTAGAACGCCCGGTAGGCCAGCGAGTGGCCGTCGACGACGAGGAGAGTAGGCTTTTCGGCATCCGTCACTCGTCCAGCGTAACGAGAACCACGGACACTCCCCCGGCCCCGGCTCCTCGAAGGCGACGATGACCTCCACGACCCCCGACACCACCCCCGGCCTCGACTGGGCGAAGGAGCGCGGAATGGGCGCCCTCGCCGAGAAGATGGGCATCGAATGGGTGGAGTTCTCGGTCGAGCGGAGCGTCGCCACGATGCCCGTCGAGGGCAACACGCAGCCGGTCGGTCTGCTGCACGGCGGCGCGTACGTCGTCCTCGGCGAGTCGCTCGGCTCGATGGCCGCCAACCTCTACGCGGGCGCCGGACGACTGGCGGTGGGCATCGACATCAACGCCACCCACACGCGCTCGGCGACCTCCGGCGTCGTGACCGGCGTCTGCACCCCGATCCACCTCGGTCGCTCGCTCACGGTGCACGAGATCGCCGTGTCCGACGAGCAGGGTCGACGTTGTTCGACGATCCGCATCACGAACCTCATCAAGGACGCCCCGGTCTCCTGAGGCCGGAAACGAGAAATGGATGCCACCGGGGTGGCATCCATTTCTGACGAGTGTCGCGTCAGCCCTTCTTGGGGGCGAGCTGCTCGATGATGGCCTTCGCGACGTCCTGCATCGTGAGACGGCGGTCCATCGACGCCTTCTGGATCCAGCGGAACGCCTCGGGCTCGGACAGGCCCATCTTCTCGTTCAGCAGCCCCTTGGCGCGGTCGACGAGCTTGCGCGTCTCGAAGCGCTCGACCATGTCGGCCACCTCGGCCTCGAGCGTGATGATCTGCTCGTAGCGCGCCAGGGCGATCTCGATCGCGGGCAGCAGGTCGTTCGGCGTGAACGGCTTGACCACGTACGCCAGGGCGCCCGCCTCGCTCGCACGCTCGACGAGCTCTTTCTGGCTGAACGCCGTCAGCAGCACGACCGGCGCGATGTGGTTCTTGCTCAGCTTCTCGGCGGCGCTGATGCCGTCGAGCTGCGGCATCTTGACATCCATGATGACCAGGTCGGGGCGCAGCTCGGTCGCCAGCTGCACGGCGGTCTCGCCGTCTCCGGCTTCACCGACGACGTCGAAGCCGTTGTCGCGCAGGATCTCGACGATGTCGAGGCGGATGAGCGACTCGTCTTCCGCCACGACGACGCGACGGGGGGCGGTGGGCGCGCTCACCGGCGCGGCTTCGTGATCTGTCACGGTTCCATCCTAAGACTGTGGCTGGAGGATCACCCTGTACGGCGACCTCGATGTGCGACGCCGTGCGGCGCCGCGGGGGAAAAGGATATCGGGTCGGCTCCCCTGCGAGAGCCGACCCGTCATCGTGCCGGTGGTGGGATTCGAACCCACACGTCCTTTCGGACAGAGCATTTTGAGTGCCCCGCGTCTGCCATTCCGCCACACCGGCATGCGTGCGTGATCTCCCAGAGTACTGGCAGATCCCGCACGCGACGATGCGCGCCGGCGGTCACCGGCGCGCATCATCGGGTCAGTTGTCCTGGTACCCGGGAGCGGCGCCGTGCACGGCGTCGCCCACACGGTGCACGCGCAGGTCGTTCGTCGAACCGGCGATTCCGGGAGGGGAACCGGAGATGACCACGACCTTGTCGCCGACCTTCGCGAGGTCGTGCGACAGGAGGTAGTCGTCCACCTGGAGGAACATCTTGTCGGTGTGCGACACGTGCTCGACGAGCGTGGAGCGCACGCCCCACGTCAGCGCCAGACGGCGGCGGATGCCGGGCTCCGGCGTGAACGCGATCATCGGGATGGTCGACCGCAGACGCGACAGGCGGCGCGCGGAGTCGCCCGACTCGGTGAAGACGCACAGGTACTTCGCATCGACGAAGTCGGCCACCTCGACGGCGGCGAGCGTGATGGCGCCACCCTGGGTGCGCGGCTTGTTCGTCAGCGGCTGGATGCGCTCGAGGCCATGCTCCTCGGTGGAAGCCACGATGCGTGCCATGGTCTCGACCACGACGACGGGGTAGGTTCCCACGCTCGTCTCGCCCGAGAGCATGACGGCGTCGGCGCCGTCGAGCACCGCGTTGGCGACGTCACTGGTCTCGGCGCGCGTGGGCACCGGGTTCGTGATCATCGACTCGAGCATCTGGGTGGCGACGATGACCGGCTTGGCCATACGACGCGACAGCTCGACCGCGCGCTTCTGCACGATCGGCACCGCCTCCAGGGGAAGCTCGACGCCGAGGTCGCCACGGGCGACCATGATGCCGTCGAAGGCGTCGATGATCTCCTCGAGGTTGTCGACCGCCTGCGGCTTCTCGATCTTGGCGATGACCGGGATGTACCGACCCTCTTCGCCCATGATCTCGTGCACGCGCTCGATGTCCTTGGCATCCCGCACGAACGACAGCGCGATGAGGTCGGCACCGGCCCGCAGGCCCCAGCGCAGGTCGGCCTCGTCCTTGTCGCTCAGGGCGGGGACGTTGACGGCGACACCGGGCAGGTTGATGCCCTTGTTGTTGGACACCGGGCCGCCGACGATGACCTTGGTGGTCACGACGGTGCCGTCGGTCTCGACGACCTCGACGCGGACCTTGCCGTCGTCGATGAGCAGGAAGTCGCCCGGCTTGACGTCGTGGGGCAGGCCCTTGAACGTCGTGCCGACGATCTCTTTCGTGCCGAGGATGTCCTCGACCGTGATCTTGAAGATGTCGCCGGGCAGCAGGTCGTGGGGACCGTTCTCGAACTTGCCGAGACGGATCTTCGGGCCCTGCAGGTCGACGAGGGCGGCGACCGGGCGGCCCGCGTCCTCCGCCGCCTTGCGGACGTTGGCGAAGTTGGCATCGTGCACGGAATAGTCTCCGTGGCTCAGGTTCAGTCGGGCGACGTCCACCCCAGCGTCGATGATGGCGCGAACCATCTCATACGACGACGTGGCGGGCCCGAGGGTTGCGACGATCTTGGCGCGTCTCATCCGTTTTCAAGCTCCGTGAGGATATTCGGGAAGTGGCCGATCGGCCCTTGCCAGCTTAGGCGGGCAAGAGGCCGATGGCGACATCGGTCGGACGCACGGGTGCCGGCAGCACCGTCTCGCCCATCAGGAAGGTGTCGACCTCGGCGGCCGCGGCGCGGCCCTCGGCGATCGCCCACACGATGAGCGACTGGCCGCGCCCGGCGTCACCGGCCACGAACACGCCCGGGGCGGTCGTGGCGTAGGTGGCGTCGCGCTCGACGTTGCCGCGCGGGGTGAACTGCGCGCCGAGCTGCTGCTCGAGGTGCTCGCGCTCGGGGCCCGTGAAGCCCATCGCGATGAGCACGAGGTCGGCGGGGATCTCGCGCTCGGTGCCGCTCTTGGGGACGCGGCGACCGTCGAGGTACTCGGTCTCGGCCACGCGCAGAGCACGCACCTCGCCCGCCTCGTTGCCGAGGAACTCCACGGTCGAGGCCAGGAAGGTCCGTTCCCCGCCCTCTTCGTGAGCGGAGGCCATCTCGAACAGGTTCGGCATCATCGGCCACGGCTGCTCGGCGGGACGCTCGGACGGCGGCTGCTTGCCGATCGCGAGGTTCGTGACGCTCAGCGCGCCCTGGCGGTGGGCCGTACCGATGCAGTCCGCTCCGGTGTCGCCACCGCCGATGACGACGACGTGCTTGCCCTCGGCGGAGATCTGCTGCGGCACCTGGTCGCCCGCGACGGCCTTGTTGCCCTCGACGAGGTACTCCATGGCGTAGTGGACGCCGTCGAGGTCACGGCCGGGGATCGCCAGGTCGCGCGGGACGGTCGACCCCGTTGCCACCACGACGGCGTCGTAGCGGGCACGCAGGTCGCTCCACGAGATGTCGGTGCCGATCTCGACGCCCGCGCGGAAGCGCGTGCCCTCGGCCTGCATCTGACGCAGACGGAGTTCGAGGTGGCGCTTCTCCATCTTGAAGTCCGGGATGCCGTAGCGCAGCAGTCCGCCGATGCGGTCGTCGCGCTCGTACACGGCGACGGTGTGGCCGGCGCGCGTGAGCTGTTGGGCGGCGGCGAGGCCGGCGGGGCCGGAGCCGACGACGGCCACCGTCTTGCCGGTGAGGCGCTCAGGCGGCTCGGGCTCGACCCAGCCGTTCGAGAACGCCTCGTCGATGATCGAGACCTCGACCTGCTTGATCGTCACGGCGGGCTGGTTGATGCCCAGCACGCACGAGCTCTCGCACGGAGCGGGGCACAGCCGCCCGGTGAACTCCGGGAAGTTGTTCGTCGCGTGCAGGCGCTCGATCGCGGAGCGGCCCTCGCCGCGCCACGTCAGGTCGTTCCACTCCGGGATGAGGTTCCCGAGCGGGCAGCCCTGATGGCAGAACGGGATGCCGCAATCCATGCAGCGACCGGCCTGGCGGCGGATGACGGCCTGGTCGCCCGGCTCGTACACCTCTTTCCAGTCCATGATCCGCACGGGGACGGGACGACGCGGCGGGAGCTCCCGCTGCGTGGTCTTCAGAAAGCCCTTCGGGTCAGCCACCCGTCACCTCCAGAATGCGCGTCCAGACGGCCGCGCTGTCGGGGTCGAGCCCCTCGGCGACGGCTTCCTGGCGGGTCTGCAGAACCGCGGCGTAGTCGCGCGGCAGGACCCGGACGAAGTTCTCCACCTCGACGTCGAAGTCTGCGAGCAGACGACGGGCCAGCGTGGAATCGGTCTCGGCGACGTGCTTCTCGAGCAGGTCGCGCAGCATCTCGGCATCCCCCGATCCGAGGGGGCCGAGTTCGAGCTCACCGGAGGCCACGGCCTCACGGTTGACCAGGTCGGTCTCGAGCTTGTAGACGTAGGCCTGTCCCCCGGACATGCCCGCGCCGAGGTTCCGGCCGGTCGCGCCGAGGATCACGGCGAGACCCCCGGTCATGTACTCGAGCGCGTGGTCGCCCACACCCTCGACCACAGCGGTGGCGCCGGAGTTGCGGACGAGGAACCGCTCGCCCACGACGCCGTTCAGGAACATCTGTCCCTGCGTGGCGCCGTAGCCGATGACGTTTCCGGCGATGACGTTCTCGGACGCGTCGAACGTGGACCCGCGCGGCGGACGGACGACGATCTTGCCGCCCGAGAGGCCCTTGCCGACGTAGTCGTTCGAGTCGCCCTCGAGGCGCAGCGTGATGCCGGACGGCATGAAGGCGCCGAACGACTGCCCGGCCGAACCGGTCAGGCGGACGTCGATCGCCCCGTCGGGGAGACCGTGCTCGCCGTGCGCCTTGGTCACGTGGTGGCCGAGCATCGTCCCGACGGCGCGCGCGGTGTTGCGCACGGGGAGCTCGATCGTGATCTGGCCGCCGTGGGCGACGACGTCCTGCGCGCGCTCGATGAGCTGCACGTCGAAGTGCTCCTCGAGCTCGTGGTCCTGGTTGCGGGCGTGCTTGCGCGGCTCGTCGTCCGCGAAACGCGGACCCTCCAGGATCGGGGCGAGGTTCAACCCGCGCGCCTTCCAATGCTCCACGGCGCCGTTGACGTCGAGGAGCTCGGCGCGGCCCACGATCTCGTCGATCGAGCGGTAGCCGAGGGCCGCGAGGTACTCGCGCACCTCTTGAGCGATGAACTCCATGAAGTTCACGACGTACTCGGCCTTGCCGGTGAAACGCTCGCGCAGGACGGGGTTCTGCGTCGCGACACCCACGGGGCACGTGTCGAGGTGGCACACGCGCATCATGATGCAGCCCGAGACCACCAGCGGCGCGGTGGCGAAACCGAATTCCTCGGCACCGAGCAAGGCGCCGATGATGACGTCGCGGCCGGTCTTCATCTGACCGTCGACCTGCACCACGACGCGGTCGCGCATGCCGTTGAGCATGAGCGTCTGCTGTGTCTCGGCCAGGCCCAGCTCCCACGGTGTACCGGCGTGCTTGAGCGAGTTCATCGGGCTCGCGCCGGTGCCGCCATCCTGTCCGGAGACGAGGATGACGTCGCTCAGGGCCTTCGCCACGCCCGCGGCGACCGCACCGATACCCGACTGGCTGACGAGCTTCGTGTGGATGCGGGCCGACGGGTTGGCGCGCTTGAGGTCGAAGATGAGCTGCTTGAGGTCTTCGATCGAGTAGATGTCGTGGTGCGGCGGGGGCGAGATGAGTCCGACGCCCGCGGTCGCGTGCCGCGTGCGCGCCACCCACGGGTACACCTTGGTCGGCGGCAGCTGGCCGCCCTCGCCGGGCTTGGCGCCCTGGGCGAGCTTGATCTGGATGTCGTCGGCCTCGGTCAGGTACAGGCTCGTGACACCGAATCGGCCGGATGCCACCTGCTTGATGGCGCTGCGACGCTCGGGGTCGAGCAGACGGTCGACGTCTTCGCCGCCTTCGCCGGTGTTCGACTTGCCGCCGATGCGGTTCATCGCGATCGCGAGGGTCTCGTGGGCCTCTTGCGAGATGGAGCCGTAGCTCATCGCGCCGGTGGAGAAGCGCTTCACGATCGCCGAGACCGGCTCGACCTCGTCGATCGGCACGGCCGGGCGTTGACCCGTACGCAGCGAGAACAGGCCGCGGAGCGTCTTGAGCTCGTGCGCCTGGTCGTCGATGAGCTGCGTGTACTCACGGAAGATGTCGTACCGGCGCTCGCGCGTGGCGTGCTGCAGGCGGAACACCGTGTCGGGGTTGAACAGGTGCGGTGCACCGTCGCGGCGCCACTGGTACTCGCCGCCGGTCCACAGGCGCTCGTGCGCGCGCGCCGCGGCGTCCTCGGGGTACGCGTACTCGTGGCGGGCCGCGTTCTCGGCAGCGATGATGTCGAGCCCCACGCCGCCGAGCTTGCTCTCGGTGCCGGTGAAGTAGGCCTCCACGAACTCGCGCGAGAGCCCGACGGCCTCGAAGACCTGGGCGCCCGCGTACGAGGACACGGTGGAGATGCCCATCTTCGACATGATCTTCAGCACGCCCTTGCCGAGCGCGTAGATCAGGTTCTTCACGGCCTTCTCGGGCGTGACACCGGTGATGAAGCCGGCGCGCACGAGGTACTCGACGGTCTCCATCGCCAGGTACGGGTTGACCGCCGAGGCGCCGTACCCGATGAGGGTCGCCACGTGGTGCACCTCGCGCACGTCGCCGGCCTCGACCACGAGACCGACCTTCATACGGGTCTCTTTGCGGATGAGGTGGTGGTGCACGGCGGCGAGCATGAGCAGCGACGGGATGGGCGCGAGGTCCTTGTTCGAGTCGCGGTCGCTGAGCACGATGAACTCGGCACCGTCCTCGATCGCGTGGTCGACCTCGGAGCACATCTGCGCGATGCGCTTCTGCATGCCCTTGTGGCCGGCCTCGACGCGGTACAGGCCGCGGATCGTGACCGACGAGCGCCCCGGAAGGGCGGTGTCGATGTGCTGGATCTTGGCGAGCTCGTCGTTGTCGATGACCGGGAAGTCCAGGGTCACGGTGCGCGTGTGCTCGGGACCCCAGTCGAGGAGGTTCCGCTCGGGGCCGAGACCCAGCGACAGCGAAGTCACGACCTCTTCGCGGATCGAGTCCAGCGGCGGGTTGGTGACCTGCGCGAACTGCTGCGTGAAGTAGTCGAACAGCAGCCGCGGGCGCTCGCTCAGCACCGCGACGGGAGCGTCGCTGCCCATCGCGCCGAGGGGCTCCGTACCGTTCTGCCCCATCGGGGTCAGCAGGATGCGCACCTCTTCTTCGGTGTATCCGAAGGTCCGCTGGCGGCGGGTGATCGAGGCGATCGGGTGCACGATGTGCTCGCGCTCGGGCAGCTCGGACAGACGGACGCGGCCCGCGTCGAGCCACTCCTGCCACGGCTCGAGCGTCGCGAGCTGCTTCTTGATCTCCTCGTCCTCGACGATGCGGCCCTGGGCCGTGTCGACGAGGAACATGCGTCCGGGCTGCAAGCGGCCGCGCCGCTTGATGCGCTCCGGAGCGAAATCGAGCACACCCGTCTCGGACCCGATGACCACGAGTCCGTCGGTCGTCTCGGTCCACCGGCCCGGTCGCAGACCGTTACGGTCGAGGGTCGCGCCCACCAGCGTGCCGTCGGTGAAGATGAGGGCGGCGGGGCCGTCCCAGGGCTCCATCTGCATGGAGTGGTAGTCGTAGAAGGCCCGCAGGTCGGGGTCGATCGTCGCCTGCTTCTCGTAGGCCTCGGGCACCATCATCATGATGGCGTGCGGCAGGCTGCGACCGGTGAGGGTCAGCAGCTCCAGCACCTCGTCGAAGGATGCCGAGTCGCTCGCGCCCTCGGTGCAGATGGGCAGCAGCGGACGGACGTCACCGATGAGCTCGGACTCCAGCTGCGACTGGCGCGCGCGCATCCAGTTGCGGTTGCCCTTGACCGTGTTGATCTCGCCGTTGTGCGCGAGCATACGCAGCGGCTGGGCGAGCGGCCACGACGGGAACGTGTTCGTCGAGTACCGGGAGTGCACCACGGCGAGTTCGGAGACGAACCGCTCGTCCTGGAGGTCGGGGTAGAAGGGCTCGAGCTGCAGAGTCGTGACCATGCCCTTGTAGCCCAGCGTGCGACTGGACAGCGACACGAAGTACGCGTCGAGCTCGTGCCGAGCGCGCTTGCGCAGCCGGAACACGCGGCGGTCCAGCGCGATGCCCGAGAGCGCCGGCTGGTCGCCCACGGCGGGACGCGCGACGAAGAACTGCTCGAACGCGGGGCGCGCCTCGAAAGCGAGCTTGCCGAGGTTCTCGGGCTCGACGGGGACCTCGCGCCACCCGAGCACCTCGAGGTTCTCGTGACGGGCGATCTCTTCGATGCCCGCCTTCTGCGCGGCGCGCTCGTCGTGACCGAGCGGCAGGAACACCATTCCCGCGGCGTACTCCCCCACCGGCGGCAGGTCGAAGTCGACGACCGCGCGCAGGAACGCGTCGGGCATCTGCGTGAGGATGCCCGCGCCGTCACCGGTGCCGGCGTCGGATCCGATGGCGCCGCGGTGCTCGAGGTTGCGCAGCGCCGTCAGCGCCAGGTCGATGATGTCGTGTCCGGGCTCGCCACGGAGCGTCGCCACCATGGCGAGGCCACAGGCGTCCTTTTCGAACGCCGGGTCGTACATGCCCTGCCGGGCGGGGAAAGCGCCGCCGACGGCGCCGGAACGGGAGCTCGAAGCCATACCAACCGTCCTCATGTTGATGCTGCGAATGGGACGACGTCGGCCCAGGGGGTTACTTCGTGGCGGGGCTGCTTGTGGCGCTGGTGCCGACGGTGTCGTTCGTCGCGGGCGGTTCGCTCACATCGACGAAGTCAGAGGGGTCGGTTGAGTCTACAGCGCCCGGAGCCTTCGACTCGCGCCCGGGGGCGTACGGCGAGGGCTCCAGACCGTGGTGCCGGCGCGACTGGACGACGAAGATGACCAGGCCGAGCACGACACCGAAGATGGCGGCCCAGACGTTCGTGCGCAGGCCCAGGATGATGTCGCTGGGGTCGATACGGATGGATTCCCACACGGTACGGCCGGCGCTGTACCAGATGAGGTAGATCGCGAACTGCTTGCCCCACTGCAGCGTGAACTTCTTGCCGACCCACAGGATCACCGCGGCGCCGAGCAGGTTCCAGATGACCTCGTAGAGGAAAGTCGGCTGGAAAAGAGTGCCGGCTGGCAGTCCGACGGGGATCGCGGAGTTGCCCGGGGCGATCTCGAGGCCCCACGGGAGATCGGTGGGCTGACCGAACAGCTCCTGGTTGAACCAGTTGCCGAAGCGGCCCATGGCCTGGGCGATGATGAGGCCCGGAGCCAGCGCGTCGGCGAAGGTCCAGAACCGGATGCCGGTCCACTTGCAGCCGAGGTACGCGCCCACAGCGCCACCGATCAGCGCGCCGTAGATCGCGATGCCGCCCTCCCAGATGGCCCACACGGAGCCCGGCTGGGTGATGTTCCACGGGTTCGACCCCGGCCCGAAGTAGAAACCGAGGTGCGTGACCACGTGGTAGATGCGGGCGACGATGATCGCCAGCGGCACCGCGAGGAGGCAGATGTCGATGACGACCCACTTCTCGGCCCCGCGTCGGGTCAGGCGCGCGTTCGTGAGGAACACGGCCACGATGATGCCCGCGACGATGCACAGGGCATAGAAGTGGATGCGCAGCGGCCCGAGATCGATGTAGGAGATCGAGGGGCTCGGGATGCTGGCGAGCACGCCGGAAGCGGCGCTCGAGAGGGCGAACGTCATGCAGACGAGTCTAGGCGCGCCGCACGGTGCCCGCGGACAGCTCGCGCGCGAGCGCACGCAGCGCCTCGACCCCGCCGTCGCGCAGCGCCTTGACCAACGCGGTGCCCACGATGGCTCCGTCGGCGTACTCGATGACCCCGGCGACCTGCTCGGCGTTGGAGATCCCGATGCCGACGCACGCGTGGGCGGCGCCGTGCGCGCGCAGACGTGCGACGAGGCCGCGGGCCGCGGCATCCAGTTGCGTCCGCTCCCCCGTGATCCCCATCGTCGAGACCGTGTAGACGAAACCGGTCGACGCGCCCACGATCATCTCGAGGCGTGCGTCGGTGGAGGTCGGGGCCGCGAGGAACACGCGGTCGAGACCCGAGCGCTCGCTCACGGCGATCCATGCTGCCGCGGCGTCGGGCGTGATGTCGGGCGTGATGAGGCCCGCCCCGCCCGAGGCCACGAGGTCGTCGGCGTAACGGTCGATGCCGTACTGCTCGACGAGGTTCCAGTACGTCATGACGAGCACCGGCACGTCGGTGCGCGCGGTGACCTCGCGGATGATCGTGAAGAGGTCGCGCATGCGGAAGCCGTTGGCGAGGGCCGTCTGCGTGGCTTCTTGGATGACGAGGCCGTCCATCACGGGGTCGCTGTAGGGCGGGCCCAGCTCGATCACGTCGACGCCGGACTCGGCCAGGGCTACCGCGGCCTCGATGCTCGTCGCCACGTCGGGGAACCCGGCGGGCAGGTAGCCCACCAGGGCGCCGCGGCCGGCCGCGTGGGCGGCGTCGATCGCCGCCGAGACGCGCGAGGTCACAGCTCTACCCCCGCACCGCTCGCGGCCTCGGGCGCGGCCTGCACGTCGACGGGCGAGCCGGGCGCATCGGCGACCTTCTCGGCCGCGTGCGTCGGGGTCGCGGCGCCGGATGCCTCGGGAGCGTGCTCGGCGTCATAGAGGTCGAAGTACCGCGCGGCGGTGTCCATGTCCTTGTCGCCGCGACCCGAGAGGTTCACCGCGATGATGGCATCCGGACCCAGCTTGCGACCGATGCGCAGGGCTCCGGCGAGGGCGTGGGCGGACTCGATCGCGGGGATGATCCCCTCGGTGCGCGAGAGCAGGCGAAGGGCTTGCATCGCTTCGTCGTCGGTCGCGGGGATGTACTGCGCGCGGCCGATGTCGGCGAGCCACGCGTGCTCCGGACCGACGCCGGGGTAGTCGAGCCCCGCCGAGATCGAGTGCGACTCGGTGGTCTGGCCGTCCTCGTCCTGCAGGACGTAGGTGCGCGCGCCGTGCAGCACGCCGGGGCGCCCGCGCTCGATCGACGCCGCGTGGTGGGGGGTGTCGACGCCGTCTCCGGCCGCCTCGACGCCGTAGAGCGCGACGCCCTCGTCGTCGAGGAACGCGTCGAACATGCCGATTGCGTTCGAGCCGCCGCCCACGCACGCGAACACGGCGTCGGGCAGGCGCCCGAGACGCTCGAGGAACTGCGCGCGCGTCTCTTCGCCGATGACCTTCTGGAAGTCGCGGACCATCGCCGGGAACGGGTGGGGTCCGGCGGCGGTGCCGAAGATGTAGTTCGTCGTCTCGACCGTGGACACCCAGTCGCGGTACGCCTCGTTGATGGCATCCTTCAGGGTGCGCGAGCCGGTCGTGACGGGGATCACCTCGGCACCGAGGAGGCGCATGCGGGCGACGTTGAGGGCCTGACGCTCGGTGTCGACCTCGCCCATGTAGACCACGCAGTCGAGGCCGAACAGGGCCGCCGCCGTGGCAGTGGCGACGCCGTGCTGGCCGGCGCCGGTCTCGGCGATCACGCGCGTCTTGCCGAGGCGCTTGGTCAGCAACGCCTGCCCGAGCACGTTGTTGATCTTGTGCGAACCGGTGTGGTTGAGGTCTTCGCGCTTGAGGAAGATGCGGGCCCCGCCCGCGTGCTCGGCGAAGCGCGGGACCTCGGTGAGCACCGACGGCCGGCCGGCGTAATCGTGCAGGAGCACGCGCAGCTCTTCGAGGAACGTGGGGTCGGCCATCGCCGACTCCCACACCGCCGTGAGCTCGTCGATCGCGGCGATCAGCGATTCGGGCATGTAGCGGCCGCCGAAGTCACCGAAGAACGGGCCCTTCTGGTCGCGCAGGCTCACGGTGGTCATGGGGTCTCCTGGAGGAAGGCGCGCAGGGTCGCGACCGGGTCGCCGGTCACGAGTGCTTCGCCCACGAGGACGACGTCGGCGCCGGCGGACCGGTAGTGCGCGACGTCCGCGGGGGCGAGGACGGCCGACTCGGCGATCTTGATCGCATCGGCGGGGAACGAGTCGGCGAGGCGGCCGAACAGGTCGCGGTCGAGCTCGAAGGTCGAGAGGTTGCGGGCGTTGACGCCGATGAGCTTCGCGCCCAGGTCGGCGGCGCGCGCGAGCTCGTCGGCCGAGTGGGTCTCGACGAGAGCGGTCATGCCGAGGTCGAGGGTGAGGGCGTAGAGCTCGGCCAGGGTCTTCTGGTCGAGGGCCGCGACGATGAGCAGGACCAGGTCGGCGCCCGACGCGCGGGCCTCGAGCACCTGGTACGCGGTGGCGAGGAAGTCCTTGCGCAGCACCGGCACCGACACCGCGGCGCGCACGGCCTCGAGATCGGCGAGGCTGCCCTTGAACTTGCGGCCCTCGGTCAGCACCGAGATCGCCGAGGCGCCGCCCTCTTCGTAGAGGCGTGCCTGGCGGGCGGGATCGGGGATCGCCGCGAGATCGCCGCGGGACGGGCTCGCGCGCTTGACTTCGGCGATGATCTTCACCCGGTCAGCGGGTGCCAGCATCGCCACCGCATCGCGCGCGGGAGTCTGCGCGAGAGCGTCGCGCTCGACGGCGGCCAGCGGACGCGCCTGGGCGCGCCGTTCGGCGTCCTCTACCGCTCCGGCCGTCAGATCGGCCAGCACGGTCAGTGCGCCTTCGGGTTGGACTTCGCGCCGTTCGCGCCGTAACCGGCCTTGGCCATCGCCCAGCCCACGATCGCGCCGGCGACGAGCAGACCCACCGAGGCCCAGACCAGGACCGGCATGTCGAACCAGAAGAACAGCGTGCCGAGGGTGATCGCGGCGAGCATGATGATCACGGCCGTCCAGGCTGCGGGCGAGTGTCCGTGGCCGGGATCGCCGATGGGGTTGCTCATGGGGCTCCTTCGAGTCGCGCGCGGGCGCGGGTGACAGCGTGCATCCAGTCTATCGAAACGGGCGGGTCGGGCCCGCGCCGACGTCTCGACGTCGACCGAAGACGCGACTCACGCCGTCGGGTCGTCGCCGCGGGAGAGGTCGTCCCACGAATCGATCGCGTCGTGCGGACGCGACCCGTCGGCGGGAGCGTCGGTGGCGGTGCGGTACTTCCGGTCGGCGCTCCCCCGCCACCGCCGCGCCGAGACCAGAGTGAACACGGCCGCCGCCGCGAGGAGCAGCTGCGCGAGCAGCGTCACCACGGGCCACGGAGTCAGCGACATCGACGAGACGAGGTCGGCCACGGCATCCACTCCCGAGATACCGGTCGCGTCGGTGACCGTCGCGGCCGTCGCCGACACCGGCAGCGTCAGCACGACCTGGGCCGTCGCGACGCCGACCACCCCCGCGATCGCGAGAGCGAGGGCACCCAGGACATAGCGCAGGATCGGGCCGACGATCGACAGGGCCGCACCGAGCGCGAGAGCGGCGAGACTCAGCGGGGTGAGCACCGGAACGGCGTCGGACCCGGGCACGGCGAGCGTCTGCTGCGCGCCGTCGGCGAGCGTGACGTCGATCCAGGTCTGGGTCGAGGCGATGACGCCGAGAGCTCCGGCCAGGAGCATCCCGACGACGGCGAGCGAACGCGCTCGACGCATCACCGCGCCCCCACGACGGGTTCGAGGTCGGTCGCGTCGAAGCACGTGTGGTCGCCGGTGTGACACGCGGCGCCCACCTGGTCGACCTCGATCAACAGGGTGTCCCCGTCGCAGTCCAGACGTGCGCCCTGGACGATCTGCACGTGGCCCGACGTGTCGCCCTTGCGCCAGTACTCCTGACGCGAGCGCGACCAGAAAGTGACGCGGCCGGAGGTCAGCGTGCGGCGGAGGGCTTCGGCATCCATCCACCCGACCATGAGCACTTCGCGCGTGTCGAACTGCTGGACCACCGCGGTCACGAGGCCCTGGGCGTCGTACTTCACGCGTTCGAACGCGGTGACGTTCATCGGCGCACCTCGATCCCCTCGGCCGCCATGGCGTCCTTGACCTGGCCGACCGTGAGCTGGCCGGAGTGGAAGACGGATGCCGCGAGCACGGCGTCCGCGCCGGCTTCGACGGCCGGGGCGAAGTGCTCCAGCGCGCCGGCGCCGCCCGAGGCGATCACCGGGACCGCGGCGACCTGGCGCATCAGGCGGACGAGTTCGAGGTCGAAGCCCTGCTTGGTGCCGTCGGCGTCGATGGAGTTGACCAGCAGCTCACCGGCCCCGCGTTCGACCGCCTCGCGCGCCCACTCGAGGGCGTCGAGGGTCGTCTCGGTGCGTCCGCCGTGCGTCGTCACGACGAACCCGGAGGGGGTGGATGCCGCGCGCTTCACGTCGAGCGAGAGCACGATGACCTGCGCGCCGAAGCGGTCGGCGATCTCGTCGATCAGTGCCGGGCGGGCGATCGCGGCGGAGTTGACGCCGATCTTGTCGGCGCCGACCGAGAGCAGCCGGGCCACGTCGTCGGTGGAGCGGACTCCCCCGCCGACGGTGAGCGGGATGAACACCTGCTCCGCCGTGCGGCGGACGACGTCGTACGTCGTGGCGCGCTCGTCGACCGTCGCGGTGACGTCGAGGAACGTGATCTCGTCGGCGCCCTGGTCGAAGTAGACCTTGGCGAGCTCGACCGGGTCGCCCATGTCGCGCAGATCCAGGAAGTTCACACCCTTCACGACGCGACCAGCGGCCACGTCGAGGCAGGGGATGATGCGGCGGGCGAGCGTCATCAGAGCCTCGCGGCGAGGATCTCGGTCACCAGGATCGCCCGGGCACCGATGGCGTAGAGCTCGTCCATCACGCGGTTGACGTCGCGGCGCGGGCTCATGACCCGGACGGCCACCCACTCGGGGTCGCGCAGCGGCGAGATCGTGGGCGACTCCAGGCCCGGGGCCACCGCGATCGCTTGATCGATGAGGGCCGCGGGGAGGTCGTAGTCGACGAGGACGTACTTCCGGGCCGCCAGCACGCCGCGCAGACGCCGCAGCAGCGTCTCGGTGCCCGCGACCTCTTGCGGTCCGGCGATGAGGACGGCGTCGGATTCGAGCAGGACGGGCCCGAAGATCTCGAGCCCCGCCTGACGCAGCGTCGTGCCGGTCGAGACCACGTCGGCCACGGCATCCGCCACGCCCAGCTGTACGGCGGACTCGACCGCGCCGTCGAGCGGCACGATGTCGACGGCCACGCCGCGCTCGTCGAGGAACGCGTCGACCAGGCCGGGGTACGCGGTCGCGACGCGCAGACCCTGAAGGTCGTCGACGTCGGTGAAACGGCCGGGGCGCCCCGCGAAGCGGAAGGTGGAGCCGGCGAAGCCGAGCGACTCGACCTCTCGGGCGCCGGGCATGCGGGCGTCCAGCAGCAGGTCGCGGCCGGTGATGCCGACGTCGAGCGCGCCCGAGCCGACGTAGGTCGCGATGTCGCGCGGGCGGAGGTAGAAGAACTCGACCTCGTTGACGGGGTCGACGGTGTACAGGTCTTTCGAGTCGCGACGTCCGGTGTAACCGGCCTCCGAGAGCATCTCGGCGGCGGTCTCGGCGAGCGACCCCTTGTTCGGCACGGCAATTCGCAGCATGACGGGGGCTTTCGTGTGAGGTGAGCGTCGGGGGTGCGGGAGCGGCTCAGAGATGTCGGTAGACGTCTGCGAGCGTCAGGCCCTTCGCGAGCATGAGCGTCTGGAGGTGGTAGAGCAGCTGCGAGATCTCTTCGGCTGCCGCCTCGTCGGACTCGTACTCGGCGGCCATCCACACTTCGGCGGCCTCCTCGACGATCTTCTTGCCGATGGCGTGCACGCCGGCATCGAGCTGAGCCACCGTACCGGAGCCGGCGGGGCGCTCGACGGCCTTGGCGCTGAGCTCGGCGAACAGGTCGTCGAAGGTCTTCACGGTTCCAGGGTATCGGGTCGGCACGGGCCCGGATGCCGCGGGGAGCGCAGCACCGTCGATAAACGGCATCCGTTGCGAGGAACGGCGCGACTCCGCGTGTCTCGTGAGGATCGGCGTTTATCGGTGACAGGACGGGGGTGCTGCGGACCGCTCGCGGCTCAGTGCGCGTGGCGGGCGGCGGAGGCGCGCAGCGCCTGGATCGCGCGGTCGGGGTCGTCGGCGCCGAAGACCGCGGAGCCGGCGACGAACGTGTCGGCCCCGGCCTCGGCGGCCTGGGCGATCGTGGACTCTCCGATGCCGCCGTCGACCTGCAGCCACACGCTCGACCCGCGACGACGGGCCTCGTCGGCGAGGGCGCGGAGCTTGGGCATCGTCTCGGGCATGAACGACTGGCCGCCGAAACCCGGCTCGACCGTCATCACGAGGATCTGGTCGAACTCGTTCAGTACGTCGAACAGGTTCTCCACCGGCGTGGCGGGCTTCACCGCGACGCCCGCGCGCGCCCCGATCGAGCGCAGTCGCCGAGCCAGCGCCACGGGCGAGGCGGCCGCCTCGAGGTGGAACGTGACGGATGCCGCGCCGAGCTCGGCGTACTCGGGAGCCCACCGGTCGGGGTCGTCGATCATCAGGTGCACATCCAGCGGCACGGGGCTCGTCTGCTGGATCCGGCCCACCATCTGCGGCCCGAACGTCAGGTTCGGCACGAAGTGGTTGTCCATGACGTCGACATGGACGAAATCGGCACCGGAGATGCGGGCGAGCTCGGCCTGCATGTTCACGAAGTCGGCGGCGAGGATGCTCGGATTGATGCGGGGCACGGTTCCATTATCGGCGCGACGCCCACCGCCCCCGCGCGTGAGGGGTCAGAAACTGTCGCTTCGCCGGTGCCCAAGCGACAGTTCTTGACTCCTCACGCCTCAGGGAACCCGGCGCAGGAGGGCGATCGACATCGCATCCGTCCCGTGCCGGTGCGGCCACAGCTGGGCGCGGAGGGAACCGTCGGCTTGCGCGGGCAGATCGATATCGGGCCCGGCGATCTCGCGCACGACGGCGCGGGCGTCCAGCTCCTCCACCGCGTCGCCGAACTCGCGACGCACCTCGGCGAGCACACCGGACGTCTCTGCGAGGTGCGGAGAGCACGTCACGTAGGCGAGCACTCCACCGGGCTTCAACGCGCCCAGACCCGCACGGACGAGATCGAGCTGCAGCGCGGTGAGGTCGGGCACGTCGGCCGGCGTCTTGCGCCACCGCGCCTCGGGGCGTCGGCGCAAAGCCCCGATCCCCGTGCACGGCGCGTCGACGAGGATGCGGTCGTACTCCCCCGCGGCCCGCGCCGCGCGGTCGCGCCCGTCTTCCTCGGTCACCTCGACCTCGAGCGGGACGGATGCCACGGCCCGGCGCACGAGCCCGGCCCGGGCGGGCGAGATCTCGTTGGCATCCAGGTGCGCACCGCCCGCGAGAGCCTCGGCCGCGAGGAGCGCCGTCTTGCCGCCGGGACCCGCGCACAGGTCGAGCCACCGCTCCCCCGCCTCGACGGGCCGGAAGC
>NZ_CAKKMM010000047.1:0-17731 GCF_918698205.1 Microbacterium sp. Bi128
CGGTGGGAGCGGGCGTCGCGTTCTCGTCGACGACGACACCGTCGCCACCGCTGAGGTCTCCCGACAGCTGGATCGGCTGGTTCGCGGCGAGCGCCGACCACAGGGCGTCGGCCGCCTCTCGATCGGGGACGACGCGGTTCGGGTCGGACGGGTCGGTGTACGTGGGGTACTGCACGAACACGATCTCGTTGAACGGCACGTCCTTGACGGCCATCGCGATCTGCACGAGCGTCAGGGGGTTCGTGAGCGACGTCGACGGGTCGACGTTGCGCAGTGCGGTCGAGGCGAGCTTGTACAGCGTCGCCGGGTTCGACAGCACCTCTTCGCTCTTGAGCTTCGTGGCCAGGCGCGACATGTACTGCTGCTGGTTCGAGATGCGCCCGAGGTCGCCGCCGTCGCCGACACCGTGCCGGGTGCGGAGGAACTGGAGCGCGTCCAGACCCTTGATGGTGCGCATGCCGGCGGGCCAGTCGATGCCGGTGTAGGAGTCCTTGATGCCGTTGGCGATGCAGACGTCGACGCCGCCGATGGCATCCGTGATGTTGATGACACCGCCGAAGCTGACCTTCGCGGCGAAGGGGATCTCCTGGCCGCTGAGCTCGGAGACCGTCTCGACCACGCACGACAGTCCGCCGTACATGAACGCGCTGTTGATCTGCTGCTTCGACATCGCCGAGGTCTCGTTGCCGTTCGCGTCGGTGCACGACGGGATCGGGACCATCAGGTCGCGCGGGAAGGAGACAACCGTGACCCGACGGGGAGCGTCGGAGATGTGGACGAGCATGTTGACGTCGTTGAGGTTGCCCTCGGCGTCGGGTCCGCTGCAGCGGTCGCCGAAGTACTGCGCGAAGTCGGGCTCGCACTCGTCGGTGCCGACCATGAGCAGATTCACACCGCCCTTGAGCTCGCCGAGGTCCGGCGGAACGGCCGGCTGATTCTTCAGCTCGACGGCGTCGGCGGTGAAGCTCGACGACAGGTCGTACACGGCGTACGCGGTCACGGCGGCACCGGACACCAGCAGCACGGCCATGGCGACGGCGAGTCCGCGGAACAGCTGGCCCAGCGGTCCGACCGATCGCAGGCGTCCGTGACGCGCGACGGTCTTGCGGCCGCGCGGGGTCGTGGTCTTGCTCACTCGGGTCCTTTCGGGAGGACGGATGCCACCGGTGGCCCGTCACGACCGCGACGAAGCGCAGGTCGGAGACAGTTTAGGGAGCACCTCCTGGGAAGTGCGTGAGGAGGAGCGGGTCGTGTTGCGGACACCGACCGAGCCGGGCGACCGCCTCGGGCCGGCTCGCGACGTCCCTCACGCCGAGGCGTGCGCCGGCGTCGTGCCGGAGGAATCGGCGGCCCGGGATCGCCGGTACCCCCACACGACCAGCCCCGCAGCGACGAGGGCCAAGACGAGGCCACCGGTCGTGGTCGCTGCTTCGAACTGGGCGTCCTGCGCGGGCGTCCAGCCGCCGGCCGTCACACTCCCGGTGAACATGACGGCCAGGACCGTGCCGGTGACGGCGACACCGACGCCGGTCGCGACCTCGGTGGCGGTGTCCACGAGGGCGGCGCCGATGGTGGTGCGATTGCTCGGCATCCCCTTCATGACGTTGGTCCCCGCGACGACGCCGTTCAGACGGATGCCGAAGGCCACGAGGACGAGCGCCGCCGCGACCCACGGGTAACCCCCTCGCCCGAAAGCGGCGAAGATCCCCAAGCCGACCACGACCGCTCCCGCACTGAGCCAGGCGACGCGATCGAGACCGAGCCGGCGGACGAGGGGCCCGACGAACAGCCCGCCCGCGAGAAGGACGACCACCTGCGGGAGCATCCCGATCGCCGCCCAGAACGGCGACCACCCCCAGTCGGACTGCAGCTGCAGGGTGACCGAGAAACCGAGACCGGCGGTCGCGAGACCGGTGGCGGCCTTGTAGAGGAGCCCGCTGGACACGAGCGGCAACGTCACGAGACGCAGATCGAGAATCGGGTGAGCGACCCTGCGGGCACGCACCACGAAGAGCACGACCGCGCCGGCCGCCGCCGCGAGGAGCACCCACGGCAGCAGCGCACCGACGCCGTCCTGGACGAACATCGTCGGCGCGGCGAGCAGCAGGACCACCGCGACGGTCCCGGTCAACGCGCCCGCGACATCGAGCGGGGCCCGGTGGAGGTCGGCGGGATCGTCGGCGGGGATACCGACGCGGATGCCGATTCCCGCCAGGAGTGCGATCGGGACGTTGACGAGAAGGAGCACCTGCCAGGGAGCCCACGACAGCACGAGACCCCCTACGGCCGGCCCGATCGCCAGTCCGACCAGACCGACGGTGGAGATGAGGGTCGTGGCGCGCACGCGCGCGTCGTCGGAGCGGAACAACCGGAAGGCGAGAGCGAGGGATCCGGGCGTGGTCATCGCGGCGGCGACACCCATCACCGCCCGCACCGCGATCAACTCTTCGGCCGTGGTCACGAAGGCCGTGGCGAGACTGGCGAGCCCGAGCAGCGCGAGCCCGATGAGCATGACGCGGCGCCGCCCCGCTCGATCGGCGACCGCACCGAAGAACAGCATGAGCCCGCCGAACACGACGGCGTAGGCCCCGGTGACCCACTGCAATCCGGTCGTGGAGGCGTGCAGCTCCCGGCCGATGGTGGGGAGCGCGACGTTCAGGATCGAATTGTCGAGCATCTCGAACAGGAACACCGTCGAGAGCCCCGCCAGCGCCACCCCGGCGGGGCGGAGCGACTCCCGCTCGCCGACGGGCGGGTGAGGCGAAGAACCGGATGCTGCAGCGGACGAATGAGCCATGACACGTCTCCTTGGTGGCGTCGGTAAATGCGTTGCATTCCCTTTTCGAGCCACAGGAGTCGGGCCTTGCGGCCGACCCGAGGTGCTCTCGCCGCCAGGGCGTGTGCTGGAATCTCACTGAGGATTCTCCGAGCGTGCACGAGATTTGTCAAGCGACGCACGCCGGCCGGAATCCTCCCGCGTGCGTCGCGTGACCGCTGACCGCTCGTCGAGCATGTCTAGAGGCGCGGAGCAGCCTCCTGCAGGCGGCGGGCGTTGTGGATGAGGTCGACGCCGTCCGGTCCCCACAAGAGGCGCATGAGACGCGCTTCGTTGACCGGATTCTGGATCTCTCGGATTTCCGCTTCCCGCGCTCGAATGATCTCCGCCGAAGCGGCGATGGTCTCGGGCGAACGACCCGCCGCCTCCTGCAGCCGCTGGGGGAGGATCGCATCCATGACCTCGATCCACTGCTGGTAGACCTCTTCGAGAGCCTCGACCACGATGGCGTGGCTCGGATCCCAGTTCTCCCGCCCGACCGCGTAGTACTGCTCGATCATGTCGACGCCGGTCTCCAGGTCGCGGAAGACGCTCTTCGAGTGGCCGAAGTACGGCCAGTACTTCTCGTACAGCGCGTCGAGTTCGGCCATGGTGGTCGGGATCTCGGATTCCTCCGCACCCACGAGCCGCAGATACGGGCCCATCTCGAGGACGTACTGGTCGCGCTGGGCGTCGGTCAACGGCCGCGGCGGCTCGTCTCCGTGCCATGCGAGGTTCTCGTAGATTCCGAGGATGCCGTGCATCTCGGTGATCGCGGCCCACATCGCGTCGCGCGGCTCGGCTGCCGCATACCCGCCGATCGACGGGTCCTCCGGATCGATCACCGGGCCCTGCACGTGACCGTGGATGCGGTGGAGGTGCGCGGCCATGCTGGTGGCCGTTGCCGTGTCACCCAGCCACATCGGTGCGTGCATACCGGAGTTGCGCTGCAGACGCTCGAAGAAGTCGAACATGGTGAACCGGCCGGCACGAGCCTTGCGGCTCATCGGATCAGCGTCGCGGATCCCCGCCGTGATCGGCTTGTAGAGGAACTGGATGCCACCCTGGGCCGCGGACTCGAAGACGATCGTCGCCGGGTGCAGCATCACCTCCCACGTCACGGATCCCGGGCCGAAGAGGCCATAGTCCGGTGTGCCGTCCGATCGGAAGGACTGGCCCGCGGGGACCACCTCGCCGAAGCGGCGCCACCTGTTGACGTCGCCGTCGAGCAGGTCCTTCGTGATGACGGGGATCTTGCGGTCACCGGAAACGGTCGGTGTGGACATGGAGACTCCTTCGTCTATTTCGTACGGACTTAGTACGCAAGTAGATTAGGACGCCTCTCTCTTCGCCGCAAGGGCAGATCTGTAGGCTGGAGCGCGAAAGGCAGGTGCGGTCGTGGTCGACGCGGAGACTCGCCCCAAGGGCAGGCCGCGCGACCCGCTGATCAGGGAGAAAGTGCTTCTCGCGGCTCAGCGCGTGTACCTGGCCAGCGGGCTGCAGGGGTTCACGTTCGAGGCCATCGCGCGCGAGGCGGGTGTCGGCAAGCCGGCGCTCTATCGGCGCTGGACATCGACGGACGAGCTGATGGAAGACGTGCTCCGATCGCACGCCCTCGTCCCCGCGGAAGCGTCTTCCGGTGGCATCCGCGAACAACTCGTCGAGATCGCCATGGCGACCTTGCGCCTCTCCCACTCCGAGGCGGGAGCGTTCGCCCTCCGGGTCAGCTCGGAGCGCGGCTCCGGAGGGGTCATGTTCGACCGCTATTTCGAGAGGTTCCGCAGCGTCATCCACTCCCACAATCGGTCGCTCGTGCGCGCGGCGATCGAGCGCGGCGAGCTGACGCCGGACCGCGACCCCGACACCATCGTGCTCGCGATCACCGGCGCGGTCCTCGTGGGCACGCTCATGGCGCTCGCGCCGTCGCCGACCGCGGATCCGCAGGCCGCGGAAGCATACTGTGGCCGGGTGGTCGACGAGGTCCTCGGCAAGCGGGCAGCGGCCTCCTGAATCGACGAAAGCGGACCCCGGCGGGGTCCGCTTTCGTCGTCGCGGAGGGTGTGGGATTCGAACCCACGGGACATCTCTGCCCACTGGTTTTCAAGACCAGGTCCATCGGCCGCTCGGACAACCCTCCCGATCGCCCGAGTCTACCCAGCCGCGGTTGCCCGCCGCGAAAGCACACGTCCCGGTCGAGGACCCACGAAGCGGCCGCCCGGAGCGGGGCTCTCGACCCGAACGGGGGCGCTCGTCGTTCACAGCGCTGTGGGGGAAGCGTTACCTCGCGAGGTTACGATCTGTCGGTGACCTTGGGGACGGGGCCGGAGACGCGGGCGGACAGACGGACGAGGGGACGCGCGCCGACAAGCCGTCCGCAAAGTGCGGGCCTGACGCCGAAACAGCCGTTCGCACGCCACGCCGCCGCAGAGACCGCACCGCAGAGGTGGCGCCGCCGGGCCTCCGTCGTGGTGGCCCTCGTCGGCGGGCCCTTGTCGGTGGTCCTGCTCGCCGCCCTCCTCGCCGCCGGCGCGTTCGCCTGGCAGGTGGTCCAGGTGCGCGACGACCTCGAAGGGGCCCTGGATCAGTCCAAGGTGCTCGTCCGCGCCGCCGCGAGCGGCGACGCCGCCGGCATCCAGCGATCGGGCGCCGACATCGTCTCCCGGGCGCAGCGGGCGTACGACACCGCCCAGAATCCGCTGTGGGATTTCGCGGCGCAGATCCCCGCGGCCCGGACGAACGTGCTGGCCGTGCGCGCCGTCACCGACATCGCCCGCACGATCACTTCGCAGTCCCTGCCGCCGGTGATGACGATGATGTCCTCATCGGGCGGCGATACCGGCGGCGGCTCGGGGATCAACCTGAGACCGTTCCTGCATGCCGGGGCGGTCATCCCCACCGTGCGGACGTCGCTCGACGAGGCCTCGCGCATCGCGACGAGCATCGACCGCACGGGCGTCCTGCCGCAGATCTCGGCACCGGTCGACCAGCTCGTGGGTCTGATCCACCAGGCCACCCCGGTCCTCACGACGGTCGAGGCGCATCTTCCCGAGATCCTTCGCGCCGCGGGCGCCGAGCGCCCGATGCTCTACCAGCTCATGATCCAGACTCCCGCGGAAATCCGGGCGACCGGTGGCGGCGTCGCCCAGTGGCTGGTGCTGAAGGTCGATGACGGCAATGTCGACCTCCTGAGCCTCGACACCGGCACCGACCTCATGTACGTCGACCTCCCGTCGCGGGGCTTTGACACGGTGAACGGCTCCCTCATCCGCCTGCCCGCCGAGACGAGGGAGCTCTACCCGCGAGAGTTGACGAACTGGTCGTCGAACTTCAACATGACCCCGCATTTCCCGACCACGGTCGAACTGTTCCAGGCGACGCGCGAGTGGACGGACAAGCCGAAGTTCGACGGCGCGTTCTCGATCGACCCGATCGTCCTGGCCCACCTCCTCGAGGCGACCGGCCCGATCACGCTCGCCTCGGGCGAGACCGTCGACGCCCAGAACGCCGGGGCCAAGCTCATGAGCGAACCGTACGAGCGCTTCGGCATCGACAACGCGGCCATGGACCGGTACTTCAGCGAGATCAGCGCGGCGATGTTCTCGAAACTGACCGGCCGCCAGTGGGACATCGCAACGATGTGGGGCCAGATCGTGCGCAGCGCCGAGGAGGGTCGCATCTACGCGTGGTTCGACGACCCCGGCCTGGAGGCCCTGGCCCACCAGTACGGCCTCGACGGCACGCTCCCGGAGGACAACGTCGACGCCACGCAGCTCGGCATCTACTTCAACGACTACTCCATCGGGAAGCTCGAGTACCACCTCGCGTATTCGCAGCACGCGACGTGCGACGCGAACGACCGGACGATCACCGTGTCGATGGACCTGCACAACACCATCACGGATGCCATCACGAGCGGGTACACCCTGGGTCTGCGCAACATCGAGCGCGGGATCGACCTGAGAACGATGATGCTCGACGTCCTGTTCTTCGCCCCACCCGGCGGGGAGATCCTGTCCACCACCCCCGAGATCGGCGACTGGTGGGATCCACGCTTCCGGGATCGGTCGGGCTCCGACCACTCGAACCCCGCCGAGAGCAGGACGCTGCTGCTCGCGAAGGGGGAGACGCGCACCGTCTCGTACACGGTGAAACTGCCGCCGGGCGACCTCGGCCCGCTCGAGCTCCGCCATACCCCCGGCGCGAACGACACCGCCGTCACGATCGACGCGAACTGCGCCCCGCTCTTCCGGAGCCCCGAGGGGTCGGACAACATCCTGCTGTCCACGATCGGCTGAGCGGTCCCGGCGGGGCGTCCCCGGATCACCCTCGCTCCCTCCGGCACCGGGCACGGGCGCCGAGTACGGCTAGCGTCGGAGGATGACGGCGAACGGCGGGGCACTGGCATCCTTCTTCTTCCGACTCGGAAAGAAGGTGTGGGTACGCGCCGCGCTGTTCACTCTCATCGGCATCGCGGTCGCCCTGATCGCCGGGTTCCTCGGCCCGTTCCTCCCGTTCGACGTCACGATCGACCTCGGCCAGAACGCCGTCGGCTCTCTGCTGCAGATCATCGCCACGGCCATGCTCACCGTCAGCACCTTCTCAGTGACGGCGATGGTCACGGCGTTCTCGGCGGCGACGACGACGGCCACGCCGCGATCCACTCCCCTGCTCATCGCCGACACGACGTCGCAGAACGCGGTGTCGACGTTCATCGGAGCGTTCACCTACTCGCTCGTGGGCATCGTCGCCCTCTCCACCCCGTACTACACGGAGCAGGGGCGGACGATCCTGTTCGTCGGCACGCTCGTGGTGATCGGCATCGTCGTGTTCACGCTGCTGCGGTGGATCTCGCACCTGTCGACGTTCGGGCGCATGGCGGACGTCATCGACCGCGTCGAGAAAGCGGCGACCGCCGCACTCGAGATGCACGCCTCGTCGCCCACTCTCGGCGCCCGGGCGCTGACGACCGTGCCCGTGGGAACCCGAGCCGTGCACACCGACCAGGTCGGCTACGTGACTCACGTCGACGTCCGCGCACTCCACCGGCTCGCCGAGGACCACGACGCTCGCATCTACGTCGACGCGACGCCCGGACGGATCGCGGACGCGCGCACCCCGCTCGTCCGCGTCGCCGGGGCGATCGACGACGACCTCGTGAAGGCGGTGCGCCGCGCCTTCCGCATCGAGAATCACCGCACCTTCGAGCAGGACCCGCGCTTCGGCGTGATCGCGCTCACCGAGATCGGCAGCCGCGCCCTCTCCCCCGCGACGAACGACCCCGGCACCGCCATCGAGGTGATCGCGGCGCTGCAACGCGTGCTGACCCGGGCGATCACGATCGAGCCCGACCATGAGGTGACGTACGCCCGCGTCTTCCTGGAGCCCGCCGAACTGCGCGACCTCGTCGCCGACGCGTTCCGCCCGCTCGCCCGCGACGGCGCGCCCCACATCGAGGTGCAGGTGCGCCTGCAGAAGTGCCTCGCCTCGCTCGCGGCATCCGCTCCCCGGCACGCGGAGGTCTTCCGGGATGCCGCCCGCGCGGCGTTCGAGCGCAGTCGGCGCGATCTCGACCGTAACGACGTTCGCCTGCTGCGCACGTCGATGCGCGAGGCGTGGAACGAGGTCGGCTAGAGCCCGCGCAGCACCGCGGCCACGCCGCCCTCGCCGACCGAGAGCCCGACCTCGCCGGCGGCTTCGTGCACCTCGGGCGGACCCTGCTGCATCGCGATCGCGCGGCCGCCGTGCGAGACGGCCCACTGCATCATCTCGATGTCGTTGCGGCCGTCGCCCATCACGAGCACGTGATCGGGCGGGATGCCGAGCCACTCCCGCACGAGCTCGAGGGCGGTGGACTTGTTCACGCCCTGGGGCGCGATGTCGAGCCACGCCGTCCAGCCGATCGCGTACGACACCTGGCTGAGCCCGATGCGCTCGACCAGCTGGAGGAAGTCCATGTCGGTCTTCTCGGGCGCGACGACCACCACGCGGCAGACGGGCTGGTGCGACAGCTCCTCGAAGGTCACCTGGTTGGCGCCCTGCAGGTTCCAGTCGTCGAGGTAGTCGGTGAAGTTGCGCTGTCCGTCGGGCAGCTCGACGAGGAAGTGCGCGTCCCCGAGGTGCTCGCCCAGCAGCGTCAGCACGTCGGTCGGGTCGAACGTCTCGACGTGCGCACGCTCGTACTCGCTGGCATCCGCATCGCCCACCCGGCGCATCACGATCGCGCCGTTCGAGCACACCGCGTACTCGGGATGGATGCCGAGGCGCTCCATGACCGGGAACGTGCTGTCCCAGCTGCGACCGGTGGCCAGCATGACCTCGTGGCCGGCGTCCTGCGCGTGACGCACGGCATCCACGATCCCGGGGCTCAGGGACTCGTCCTCGAGGAGCACGGTGCCGTCGATGTCGAGGGCGATGAGCATGCGCCCCACGGGCGCGGTCCGGGCGATGTCGTCGACGACCTCGGCCGCCTCGACCTGCGGCGACGTCTCGACGTCTCCGATGCGGGGCAGGGCGGCCTCGTCGGTCACGCGATCGGCTCCATGACCTCGAGTCCACCCAGGTACGGACGGAGCACTTCGGGCACCGTCACCGACCCGTCGGCGCGCTGGTGGGTCTCGAGGAGCGCGACGATCCACCGGGTGGTGGCGAGCGTGCCGTTGAGGGTCGCGACCGGCTGCGTCTTGCCGCCGTCGGCCGGACGGAACCGCGTGTCCAGGCGGCGCGCCTGATAGGTGGTGCAGTTCGACGTGCTCGTGAGCTCGCGGTACGCGTCCTGCGTGGGCACCCACGCCTCGATGTCGAACTTGCGTGCGGCGCTGGAACCGAGGTCGCCGGCGGCGACGTCGATCACGCGGTAGGCGAGCCCGAGGTCCTGCAGCATGCCCTCCTGCATCGCGACGAGACGGTCGTGCTCGGCTTCGGCATCCGCGGGGTCGGTGTACACGAACATCTCGAGCTTGTTGAACTGGTGCACACGGATGATGCCGCGGGTGTCCTTGCCGTACGAGCCGGCTTCGCTGCGGTAGCACGTGGACCACCCGGCGTACCGCTTGGCACCGCGCTCGAGGTCGAGGATCTCGTCCATGTGGTAGCCGGCGAGGGGCACCTCGCTCGTCCCGACGAGGTAGAGGTCTTCCTTGGGCAGGTGGTAGACCTCGTCGGCGTGCTGACCGAGGAACCCGGTGCCGCGCATGACCTCGGGACGCACGAGCGTCGGCGGGATCATCGGGGTGAACCCGGCCTGCAGCGCCCGGTCGAGCGCCAGGGTCATGAGGGCGAGCTCGAGCCGCGCGCCGATGCCCGTGAGGAAGTAGAACCGGCTGCCCGACACCTTCGTGCCGCGCTCCATGTCGATCGCGCCGAGCTTCTCGCCGATCGCGAGGTGGTCGAGCGGCTCGAAGTCGAACGTGGGCACGTCGCCGTGCGTGCGGAGGGTGACGAAGTCCGCCTCGCCGCCGGCGGGGACGCCCTCGAGGACGATGTTCTCGATCTTCGACAGCGCCAGATCGGCGGCCTCTTCCGCGGCGGTCACGGCGTGCTGCGCGGCCTTGACCTTCTCGCTGAGCTCCTTCGCCTCGGCCACGAGCGCGGGCTTCTCGTCCTTCGGGGCCTGCGCGACCTTCTTGCCGTGCGCGTTCTGCGCGGCCCGGAGCTCTTCGAACGTCGTGATCGCGGCGCGGCGATCACGGTCGGCGGCGATCGCGGCGTCGACGGAGTCGGGCGACTCCCCGCGCGCGATCTGGGAGCGCTTCACCAGTTCGGGATCTTCACGCAGCAGGGTCAGGTCGATCACGCGTCCATCCTACGGTCGCCGCCTCGGGTGATTCCGCGCCTCACGAGCCGGAAGCGGTGGGATCGAGGGCCTGCGTCACGGTCAGCACATCGGCGAACTGCGCCTCGATCTCGGCGCGCCGCGCGACGGCCGCGGCATCCGCGGCTTCGACGGCCACGGCGCGGGCCTCCAGTTCGGCATGACGCTCATCCAGATCCGCCAACCGAGCGGCGAGCACCTCCGACCACGTGCCGCTGTACGCCGAGCCGTCCGAACTGGACCATTCCACCCGAAAGCGCCCGCGTTCGACGGGGTCCATGGCGTTGTACCGATCGGCGTCGCCCTGATAACTCTGCCGGTTCAGCTCGTACGTCTGACGGTCGCTCTCGAGAAGGGCGTGTGCGTTCGCGGCATCCGTCGTCGTGCGCGTGAGTTCGTCGACAGCGCCCTCGTAGTCGGCGATCAGCTGCTGGACCTGCGCCGTGACGCGATGCTGGACCTCGACGAGCGCGGCACGGTCGGTGAAATACCGGGCGTACACCTCTTCGAGCTCGGGGTCGAAGCCGCCGTCCGGCCGCACTTGGGAGCCGAGGTAGGCGAACAGCTCGGTATCTCGGAGTTCCTCGTGATCACCGACGGACCAGTCGATCTGCTGGCGGACGGGGTCGTCGGATGCGACCCGTTCGATGGCCTCGTGCAAGAGGTCCCGGACGCGCCACACCTCGCCCCTGCCGAGTCGGACGAACGCTGCGTGCAGAAGCTCGTGCGCGAGTGTCGTCACCGCGGCATCCGCCACCCGGGCGTCGGTCGGCACGAAGACGAAGATCCCCTTCGGCGTGAAACAGCCGTCGATCACGTGGTCCGCCACGGGGTCCACTCCCCCGCAGACGTCGCTCAGATCGTCGCCATGGGCCTCGCGCGCGCCCACTTCGGTCAGCAGCGCGCGTCCGCCCTCGGAGAGGAACGCCCGATCGGCCACCGTGGAGATATCGGCGGGCAGGGTCTTCGGTCCGGTCCACGCCGCGACCTGGTCGATGACGACCCGGTCCGCCCCGGTGCCCACCATGACCCCGGCGACCAGGAGGAGCACCGCACCACCGACCGCCGTCACGGTCCACCATCGACGGCGCCGCCGGGCTCGCGCGAGAGCCGCGAACGGACCGTCGTCGACCGGCCGCACCGACCGCCGCGGTGGCTGTTCGAACAACGTCACGCGCGGAGAGTAGACCCGCCGGAAGAACACCCGAGGGCGGCATCCTGAACACTCCCCGTCCGGCGCATCCCGCAGCCCGCGGGTCAACCCCCGTCCGCGCGGACGGGCGTCGTCGGCGCCGGTCCTATGGTGGATGCCATGGCCGCCCCCGAAGAACCGCGCGACGACGCGGACGCCCCCGAGAACGACGAAGCCGTCTCCCCCGAGGCCGAGAAGGACCGGGCGGCCTCGGAGGGCTCGCACGAGGACTTCCACGACGCCAGCCTCAAGGAGGACGACGAGGATGACACCGTCGCCGCCGACAACGACCCCAAGAGCGCGGCGGATCCCGACGACGTCATCCATCAGCCCGGCGACGTCGAGCCCGACACCTCCGACGCGGAAGAGGGAGAGGCCCGGCGCGTCTCGCCCGACGGCGGCGACGCCCCCATGGACGCCGAGCCGACGTCGAAGAAGCGTGCCGCGCTGGTCTACAACCCCACCAAGGTCGACCCCGAGGTGCTGCGTCCCCGCGTGAGCGAACTCGCCGCCGCGGCGGGATGGGCGGAACCGCTCTTCTACGAGACCACTGTCGACGACCTCGGTGACGACGCCACCCGCGCCGCCCTCGAAGAAGAGGTGGATGCCGTGCTCGTCGCCGGCGGCGACGGCACCGTCCGGGCGGTCGCCGAGGCCCTCACCTCGACCGGCATCCCGCTCACGATCGTGCCGAGCGGCACCGGCAATCTGCTCGCCCGTAACCTCAACCTTCCGCTCGACGACGCTGACACGATGATCCGCGCGACCTTCGACGGCAAGGTGCACGCCACCGACACCGGCATCGCCCGCATCCGCCGCGCCGACGGCACCGTCGAGGAGCACGGCTTCGTCGTGATGGCGGGAATGGGACTGGATGCTGCGATGATCCAGAACACCCGCCCCGAGCTGAAGAAGTCGGTGGGCTGGGTGGCCTACGTCGACGGTGCGGCGCGTTCGCTCGTCAACGCCAAGCCCTTCCGCGTCATGTACCAGCTCGACGGTCACCGCCTGCACTCCGCGAAGGTGCAGAGCGTGCTGTTCGCGAACTGCGGCGCGCTTCCCGGCGGCGTGGCCTTGATCCCCGAGGCATCCATCGCCGACGGCCTGCTCGACGTCGCCGTCATCCAGCCCACCGGCCCGCTCGGCTGGATCGGCGTATGGCGCAAGATCTGGTGGGACAACTCGGTGCTGCGCCGTTTCCGCGCCGGCCGCCGTGTGCTCGAGCGCCGCCGCGACTCGTCGGTGCGCTACTTGCGCGGGAGCGGCATCGAGCTGGCCACCGCCCCCGCGCAGCCGATCGAGCTGGACGGCGACGAGTTCGGTGAGGCGACCCGCATCTACACGCGCATCGTCGAGGGCGGCCTCGCCGTGGTCCTCCCCGCCGGCCACGACACGTCGAAGCTGTAGGGGTCGCGGGAGGCGTCCAGATCACGTGATCTGGACGAGACCACGCCTCCTGGCGCGCCGTATCGGGCGCCTTCGGCCAGATCACGTGATCTGGCGACATGCCGGAACAGCGCCGCGGCGTGTCAAGCCCGGCGAGGCCGAAACCCGGCCGGATAGCGTCGGAGGATGGCTTCCCCGTCTCTCGTGTGGTTCCGCGACGACCTGCGGCTGACCGATCATCCCGCGTTGCGGGCGGCGATCGACCGGGGCGAACCGGTCATCGGCGTGTACGTGCTGGACGAGGAGTCGACGGGCGTACGCCCCCTCGGCGGGGCCGCGCGGTGGTGGCTGCACCACTCACTGGCATCCCTCGCCGAACGCCTCGGCGAGCGCGGCTCCGTGCTGGTCCTGCGGCGCGGACGTGCGGCGGAGGTCCTCCCCGCACTGGTCGACGAGACCGGGGCGGGAGCGGTGTTCTGGAATCGCCGCTACGGCGGCGCCGAGCGCGACATCGACGCGGGCATCAAGGAGAAGCTGCGCGGCGACGGGGTGACGGTCGCGTCGTTCGCCGCGAACCTGCTGTTCGAGCCGTGGACCGTGCGGACCGGCGCCGGGACGCCCTACGGCGTGTACACGCCCTACCGTCGCGCGGTCGAGAAGATGCCCGCGCCGCGCGCGCCGCTCGCCGAGGCCCGGACGATCCCGGGGCCCTCGTCGACACCCGAGTCCGACGACCTCGACGCGTGGGCGCTGCGGCCCACGCGGCCCGACTGGGCGGGCGGGCTGCGCGAGACCTGGGAGCCCGGCGAGCCGGCCGCGAAGGCGCGGCTGCGCGAGTTCCTCGACGACGACCTCGGCGACTACGCCTTCTCGCGCGACGCCTTCGCCGGAGGGGCGACCTCGAACCTGTCCCCGCGGCTGCGCTGGGGCGAGATCAGCCCGTACCAGGTGTGGCACGCCACGATCGAGCACCGTGGATCGGGCACGCATGCCGAGTCGGCGACGGGGTTCCTCTCCGAGGTCCTCTGGCGCGAGTTCGCCTGGCACGTGCTGTTCCACTCCCCCGACCTGGCGACCAAGAACTGGCGCGAACAGTACGACGCCTTCCCGTGGCCGACCCTGAACCGGGCGCACCTGGAGACGTGGCAACGCGGCGAGACGGGAATCGCGGTCGTGGATGCCGGGATGAAGCAGCTCTGGCACACCGGGGTCATGCACAACCGCGTGCGCATGGTCACGGCATCCTTCCTCACCAAGAATCTGCTCATCGACTGGCGCCACGGCGAGGAGTGGTTCTGGGACTGCCTGGTCGACGCGGATGCCGCGAGCAATCCGTTCAACTGGCAGTGGGTCGCGGGATCGGGGGCGGACGCCGCCCCCTATTTCCGCGTGTTCAATCCCGACACCCAGCGCGAGAAGTTCGACCCGCACGACGAGTACATCCGGCGGTGGGCCCCCGAACACCTCGACGGCAGCGCGCCGGCGCCGATGGTCGACCTCAAGGAGACGCGGCAGCGCGCACTCGACGCGTACGACCGGGTGCGCAACGGCGACTGAGTCGCGCGGCCGACATCCGGGGACGCGAAAGGGGCGCGGGCCGGAGCCGGCGCCCCTTCTCTGCGGGGATCAGCTGACGCGCGCGTCGGCGGTGGAATCCTCGTCCTCGTCGGTGCCGGGGATGAAGACGTCGACGACGGTGACGTTGATCTCGGCGACCTTCATGCCCACGAGCTCCGTGATCGCCGCGTGTACGGCGGCGCGGACGTTCGAGGCCACGCGCTGGAGCTGCTCGGGGTAGTCGACCTGGATCGCGATGTCGGCGGCGACCTCGGTCTCGCCGACCTCGACGCTCACGCCCTGGGCGTAGTCCTTCGCGCCGACGGCCTGACGGATGTTGCCGAGCACCCGCGCGGCACCGCCGCCGAGGGAGTGCACGCCGGGGACCGAGGCGGCCGCGATACCGGCGACCTTGGCGACGACGGCATCCACGATGACGGTCGAGCCGCCGTTCTGGTCAGCCGAAACGGGGGTGGGGGTGACGGTGGTCGTGGTGTTCTGAGCCATGGCGCTTCCTTCCGTGTCCTGCGGAACCGTGTGTTCCGCGAAGTCAATAGGAAGACGCTCGGGGGAGGACGTTCGTCACGCGCGCGGCCTGAGAGAACCCTGAGCGTCCGTTCACTCGTCGAAGAAGCCCCCGAACGGGAGGTCGGCATCCCCGGTGTCCCTCTCGTCGTAGCTCACCGTCTCGACCGAGAACGTCACCGCCGTCCGACCCGAGAACAGCATGCTCATCTCGCGGTTGCCCACCACCACGAACGACTCGAATCTGCCGCCGAGGTCCACGGCGTTCTCGATCCTCGCCTTGAGGTCATCGACGTCCTGCCCCTGCGCCAGTGCGAAAACGGCGTCATTGACGACCATCTGGGTCCGAACCATGACGTGTGCTTCGCTCATGGCAGTCACGCTAAGCGGGGCACGGACGGAGGCGGAGGGGGTTGCGGTCGACGTGGGATCGGAATACCCGTCGCGTCCGGCGAGTTGCCCCTGAGGTGAGTGACGTGATCCCCTTCTTCTCCGTGCTCGACCTGGTCCCGGTGCGCGCCGGACAGAGCAGCGCACAGGCCGTGGCTGCTTCCCTCGATCTGGTCGAGCGGGCCGATCGCCTCGGCTACCGCCGCTACTGGTTCGCCGAGCACCACAACATGCCCGCCGTCGCGTCGACGACCCCGCCGGTGCTCATCGCGGCGGCCGCGGCCCGGACCGCCCGCATCCGCGTCGGATCCGGCGGCGTCATGCTGCCCAACCACTCTCCACTCATCGTCGCCGAGCAGTTCGCCGCCCTCGAGGCGCTCGCCCCGGGCCGCATCGACCTCGGCATCGGACGCGCCCCGGGCAGCGACCCGGTGATCACTCAGCTGCTGAACCGTTCGGGCACGACGAGCGACGTCTCGCGTTTCCCCGACCACGTGACCGACATCATGGCCCTCACCTCGCCCGAGGGGGCGACGGTGCGTTTCACTTCGGGCACCGAGTATCAGGTGAAGGCGACACCGCTGGCATCCGGGATGCCACAGGTGTGGCTGCTGGGATCGAGCGATTATTCGGCACAGCTCGCCGCGAGCTTCGGTCTGCCGTACGTCTTCGCCAATCACTTCGCGGGCGAGGGCCTCGAGCACGCCCTGCGGCTGTACCGCGACCAGTTCCAGCCGAACGAGTCGGGCGAGGGTCCGCGCACCTTCGTGACGGCCAACGTCGTCGCGGCGCCGACCGCGGCCGAGGCCGAGGACCGCGCCCTGCCGCAGCTGCGCATGATGGCGCGGCTGCGGACGAACCGACCCCTCGTCCCCCTCGAGACGGTGGAGCAGGCGAAGGCCGAGCCGTTCGACGCGATGGCGGAGTCGATCATCGCCTCGACACGGCAGAAGTGGTTCGTCGGTACGGGCGAGGACGTGCGCGCGCAGCTCACGGCGTTCGCCGCGCGCTACGACGTCGACGAGATCATGCTCTCGCCCGTCGCCGGCGCGTACGACAGCGAGCCGCTGGCCTCTGCCGACGGCCGCGCGCAGACGCTCGAGCTCGTGGCGGCCGCCGCTCCCGTCGCCGCCTGAGTCGGCGCCGGGCGCCGGCCCGGCGCCGGTGCGGGGGCCGCGCTGTCGCCGAGACTGCATCCGCCTGACATCTGCGTTGCAGACTGCCGTGGAGATGTCAGGCGGATGCAGTCTCGCGGTGTTCGAAGGGCGCGGAGCCGGGGTTACGCCTCGGGCTCGCCACTCAACAGGCCGCGCAGCCAATCGCGGGCCTCGACGAACACGTCGTCGGAGTACCGCTGCGGGTACCGCACGATCGCGCGGTCGGCGCGCGCGTACGACCCGAGGAAGATCACCTTGGGGCTGAACCGGCGAAGGCCGAGCAGCGCGTCGGCCATGCGCTCGTCGTGCACGTGCCCGTCGGCGTCGATCACGAAGCGGTAGCGCCCGAGCGCGTCGCCGATGGGGCGGGATGCCAGCAGGCTCAGGTTGATCCCCCGGGTGGCGAACTGCTCGAGCAGCTCCAGCAGCGCACCGGGGTGGTCCTCGGGGAGTTCGACGATGAGCGAAGTCTTGTCCGCCCCGGTCGGCGGCGCGGGGGCCACGGTGCGGCTCACGAGCACGAACCGGGTGACGGCGTTGGCGTTGTCGCCGATGCTCTCGGCGAGGACCTCGACGTCGTGATGGGCGACGATCCCGGGCGCCGCGATCGCGGCATCCGCTCCGCTCGTGCCGTCGAGCACGCCCAGGGCGCTGGCGACGTTGCTGGCGGCGGGCAGATGCGCGTGCGAGGGGACGTGATCGCGGAGCCACCCGAGGCACTGGCCGTAAGCCACGGGGTGCGCGGCCACGAGCGAGACGTCGGCGAGAGTCATCCCCGGCCGGCCGACGAGCACGAAGTTGACCGGCACGAGGTACTCGCCCACGATCCGGAGCCCGGGGACGGTGGCCAATGCGTCCTGCGCGGTGGAGACGCCCCCGTCGACGTAGTTCTCGAGCGC
>NZ_CAKKMM010000048.1:0-17657 GCF_918698205.1 Microbacterium sp. Bi128
TCCCTCAGCAGCGGGTTCTCCCGACGTACGCGGACCAGGTCGGGGTACAGCGGTGGCACCTCGCCTCGCAGACCGCGCTCGGCGGCGAGCAGCACCGTCGGTCGCGGCATCCGGTCGAGCGCACGAGCGATGTCGGTGCCGGTGTTCTGGTCGATCGAGTCCACTTCCACGGTGGCGAGGGCCGTCGCGGGTCGCAACGCCGGCTCGTCGCCGACCAGGTCGTAGCCGAAGTACTCGTCGAGCAGCGGATCCTCGCGCCCGGCGAAAGCGGGGTGGGCGCACCAGAAGTCGCGATACGCCGCGCGATCCGCGAACCGCATCTCCAGCCGCGCGGCGACCGGGCCGAGCACGTGGCGGATGGCCTCGACCAGCGCCATCCCGGCCGGCAGATCGAGCGGCAGACCACCGTCGACGAGCACGACCCGCTCCACCCGATCCGCGTGCCGATCCGCGAACACCGCCGAGACGAACGCCCCCATCGAGTGCCCGACGACCACGGCGCGCTCGACGCCCGTGGCATCCAGGATCGCGGAGAGATCGTCGGCGTGTGCGGCCAGCCCGAACGGCCCATCCACGTCGGCGCTGCGCCCGCGTCCGCGCAGGTCCGGCGCGATCAGGCGTGCGTCGGAAGAATCGCCGGCGACCCACGACCACGCGAGGTGCGACGCGGTGACGCCGTGCACGAGCAGCCACGGCAGGCCTTCGGCATCCGGATGCCACTCCCCCACGTGCAGCGTCCCCCCGGGGACGGAGACCTCGTGGGTGAGATCGGTCACCGCAACTCCCGGACGCGCTCGCGCAGGGTGTCCCACAGCTGATCGAAGCGCGCGTTCCACGGACCGGCGAACATCCCGGCCTGCCAGCGGCGGTGCACCTCGTCGAGCTCGACCCACTCGGCCTCCTGGACTTCTTCGGGGTCCACGGTCGGTGCGGGTTCCCCCTCGACACGCGTGATCCATAGGTCGAACAGCGCGCGGTCCTCGACGACGCGGCCCACGAGCGCAAGATCGTCCGGAAGGACGGAAAATCCGACCTCTTCGTCGAGTTCGCGGATCGCTCCGCGGCGACTCGATTCGCCGCGCAGCGCGCTTCCTGCTGGGAACTCCCACGCCAGCGGATAGTCCTTCCCTTCGGCGCGGAGGCTCACGAGCACCCGCCCCGTGGATGCCACCACGCACACGGATGCCACGACGTGAAACGCCCCGGCCGGGACCGGCCCGTCGCCGCGTCGGTGGAGCGTTCCGGTGGGCGTGCCCTGGACGTCGGTGACGTCCCACATCTCGTCGTCGGCCATGCCGCCATCCTCGCGTCGGCACCGCGGAGACAACCCGCGACACCCCGCGACGACGAAAAGGCCCCCACCCGTGAGGGTGAGGGCCTGTGTGGTGCACCCCCTGGGACTTGAACCCAGAACCCACTGATTAAGAGTCAGTTGCTCTGCCGATTGAGCTAGAGGTGCGTTCTGTTGGCCCGGAAACTGCGTTCCGAACCGAGGGATTACGTTACCAGGCGTGACGCGGGCGCACCAAATCGGGCCGGGGACGCCGTCTATCCTGGAGCCGTGTCTCCCATCGATGAGTCCCTCTCGTCCTCGGCATCCCTCCGTGACGACCTCGAGTTGGCGCTGCGTCTGGCCGATGCCGCCGACGCGGTCGCCATGGCACGCTTTGACGCGGCCGACCTGCGGATCGACACCAAACCCGACCGCACGCACGTCACCGAAGCCGATCTCGCGACCGAACGGGCGATCCGCGAAATCCTGGATGCCGAGCGTCCGGGTGATGCCATTCTCGGCGAAGAGTACGGAACGTCGGGAGACACCGCCCGCCGCTGGGTCATCGACCCGATCGACGGGACGCACAACTACATGCGCGGGATCCCGGTGTGGGCGACGCTCATCGCGCTCAGCGTCGACGGCGTTCCTCAGGTCGGCGTGGTGAGCCAGCCGGCGCTCGGCCGCCGGTGGTGGGCCGCGACGGGGAACGGAGCATGGACCAACGGCCGCGACGGCGAGCCGCGTCGCATCCATGTGTCCGACGTCGACGACATCGCGCACGCGAGCATCAGCTTCCAGAGCATCGAGCAGTGGGACGACGTCGATCTCGTGCCGACGCTGGAGCGCCTCACCCGCGCGGTGTGGCGCGACCGCGGCTACGGCGACGCCCTGCCCTACATGTGGCTCGCCGAGGGACGCCTCGAACTCGTCGCCGAGTTCGGGGTGAAGGAGTACGACATCGCCGCCATCGCCCCGATCGTCCGGGAGGCCGGCGGACGCTTCAGCGCCTTCGACGGCTCCGATCGCCTCGACGCCGAGTCCTCCCTCGCGACCAACGGCACGCTGCACGACGCGTTCCTCGCCTTCCTGCACGACGAGGATGCCGAGTGAAGGTCACGCGCATCGCCACGGTCGCGGCATCCCTGCTCGTCGCCGGGGCGCTGAGCGCGTGCGCGCCGAACACGGCACCGTCCCCGGCCGCCACCGCCGCTCCGGCCGACACGGCCCCACCGACGACCCCCGACCCCTCGCCGACCGTCGACGGTGACGCCGAGGCCGCCGATCCCACGTGCGAGACGATCATCCTGCGCTCCACGGCCACCGACTTCCGCAGCCTCGGCTGGACCGCACAGTCCGAGACGTTCCGCATCGGGGCGACCGAGGTGCGTGACGGCATCCTGTGCAAGTGGAGCGACGGGTCGGCAACGGCTGATCGTGTGCAGATGTTCGGCTGGGCGCCGATCGACGAGTCCGCGGCCGAGAAGGCGCAGAACGATCTGGTCGGCTCCGGCTGGAAGCGCGAAGAGGGCTCGAACGGCGAGGTCTACGTCACCGAGAACCCCGAGTGGCTCGGCGGACGCGGGGCCGACGGCTACGGCATCACCTACCTCTTCGGCGACGGCTGGGTGAAGGTCGCCGACACGAAGCAGAGTCTCGTCCTGATCGACTGGCCGCCCACTCAGCGGTAGGGGTTCACCGCGTCGGGCTCGCCCGAGGCGGCGTGGCCCTGGTCCCACGCGTCCCCGCGCGCCTCGCGGTCGCGCCAGAGACCGTCGACCTGCAGCACCCGCTGAGCGAACGCGACCCAGTCGCTCCACCCGCCCGACACCGCACCGTCCGGCGCGCGGGAGCCGGTCGCCGTCCACGTCGGGGACTCGGCATCCGGATCCAGCTGGAAGGGGCCGACATCGATGCGCTGCGCGCGGGGATCGGACATGCTCCGACGCTAGGTCGCCCGCACGGTCGCGGGCAAGCGCGTGACGTAGGCTCGGTCGTCGTGGCTATCGGCGCGACCATTCACACCTTCACGGTGCAGCTCTCCGACGTGGACCGCGGCGTCTACGACGAACTTCCGCTGCGCGTCGCGCGGCATCCCTCCGAAACCGACGCGTACATGCTCACGCGCGTCCTCGCGTACTGCCTCGAATACGAAGAGGGCATCGGCTTCAGCGAGGGCGTCTCGGCGACCGACGAGCCGGCCGTGATGGTGCGCGACCTCACCGGCGCTCTCGTCGCCTGGATCGAGGTCGGAGCCCCGGATGCAGCGCGCCTCCACACCGGCAGCATGAAGGCCGAGCGCGTCGCGATCTACACCCACCGCGACCCCGACAGAGTGTCCGCACCCTGGGCCGGCAAGCGCATCCACCGCGGCGAGGACGTGCTGCTCCACTCTTTCGACGCGGGCTTCGTCGAGCGGATGGCCGGCGCGATCGAACGCCGCAACACCGCGACCCTCACCCGAACCGAGAACCGTGTGTACCTCGAACTCAACGACGCCTCGGGCGAGAGCGACGTGCATACCCGCTCGGCATCCTGAAACGAGAAGACCCCCGCTCGCAATCGCGAACGGGGGTCTTTTCGACAGGGACGATGGTTCGTGGAGCTGGGGGGAATCGAACCCCCGTCCAACGCTGGGTCTCCGCGTTTTCTCCGGGCGCAGTCTGTGCAGACGTTCTGCTCGGCCCCGACCTTTGTCACAGACACCTAAGTCGACAGGCCCAGTCCGGGAAAAGTCCCGCGTGACGTCCGGACGCCGTCACACAGCAAGACCCCTAAATGACGCCAGAATCCGTGGCGGGGTCACACACGGTCTGACGGACTATCGGGCTCGCTTACGCAGCGAGGGCGAAGTCAGTGCGCTTGGTTTCGGCACTTATAGTTTTGCAGGGAGCGTTTACGAGATAACCCCACATCCTCGGCCCGCTTCTCGCGGGTTCGCAGGCGCTGTCGAAACCGATCAGCCCCGGGAACTCCGTAAAGGAGCGACCATCGTCACACTGTTGACTTACCAACCGGATGCCGAGACACCCGAGCATCACAGTCTACAACGGATCCGTATCCTGGGCCATTCCCCCGCGCTCGCGTAGGCTCCCCGCATGAGCCACGTCATCATCACCGTCCGGGGCGAGAGCGAGACCCGCGTGCGCGCAGAGGAAGCCGCCGTGCGGGTGACCGTGTCGACGGACGGCCCGTCTCGCGGGCCCGTGGTCGAGCGGGCGCAGGAGCGGGCGGCATCCGTGCAGGACGGCCTCGTCGCACACTTGCGGTCCGGTGAGGTGTCGGAGTGGTCGAGCGCCCGCGTCTCGGTCTGGTCGGACCGACCGTGGAACAACGAGGGCGCGCAACTCCCCCTCGTGCACCACGCGAGCGTCGAGCTCTCGGCCACGTTCACCGACGCCGGGGCGCTGTCGTGGTGGCTCGGCGACGTGACCGAATCCGACGACGTGCAGGTCACGGCCGTCGACTGGCGGCTGTCGCGCGCGACGCGCGTCCGCGTGGAGGGAGAGGTCGCCTCCGACGCGGTCCACGTCGCCGTCGAGCGCGCCACGGCGTATGCGGACGCGCTGGGGCTGGCATCCGTCACTGCCGTCGAGATCGCCGACGCGGGACTGCTCGAGGTGCGCCCGGACGCGACCGCCTTCAAGGGAGCGCGCATGATGGCCATGGCGGATGCCGGGCCCTCGTTCAGCCTGCAGCCACCCGAGATCGTCGTGAGCGCCGTCGTCGAGGGGCGTTTCCGCGCCGAGTGAGGCTCAGTTTGCGCACGGGCTGACCTTTCATCAGCGAGTTCTGGGTCAGTCGCCCAAGCGGTTCTTCGTCCGCATCGCGCGCTCGGCCTCGCGCTTGTCTTCGCGCTCCCGGATCGTCTGGCGCTTCTCGAACTCGCGCTTGCCCTTCGCGACAGCGATCTCGACCTTGGCACGGCCGTCGAGGAAGTACAGCCGCAGCGGCACGAGCGTGTATCCCCCGGCCGCCACCGCGTGGGAGAGCTTGATGATCTCTTCCTTATGGAGCAGCAGCTTGCGGGTGCGCTTGGCGGAGTGGTTGGTCCAATGCCCCTGCGAGTACTCGGGGATGTGGACGGCGTCGAGATACGCCTGCCCGCCGTCGATGTACGCGTAGCCGTCGGTGAGGTTCGCTCGCCCTTGGCGCAGCGATTTCACCTCGGTGCCCGTGAGCACTAGTCCGGCTTCGTACGTCTTCTCGATGGCGTAGTCGTGGCGCGCCTTCTTGTTCGACGCGATGAGCTTCTCACCCTGCTCACGAGGCATGGTGCCACCTCCTCATGATCATGGGCACACAGAGCCCATCAGTCTACGCGATCAGGCGCGCAGCCAGCGTCGGATCGCGAAGCTCGCGCTCAACGCGGCCAGCAGCACACCGATGACGATGATGACCGGTACGACGATCGCGACGTCTCCGACACCCACCCACGAGGTGATGAAGCTCACGCGATCGCGCAGGTATTGGTTGACACCGACGCCCACCATCGCCCACACGGCGACGCTCGCCAGGGCCGAACCGATCAACGCCGCCAACACGCCCTCGAGGACGAACGGTGTCTGGATGAACCGGTTCGACGCGCCCACCAGTCGCATGATCCCCAGCTCTCGACGGCGGGCGAACGCCGACAGGCGGATCGTCGTCGCGATGAGCAGGACGGCCGCGATGAGCATGAGCCCCGCGATTCCGACGGCGACGTAGGTCGCCACCGTGAGCGTTTGGAAAAGAGGCTCCAGGTACTGCATCTGGTTGGTGACTTCTTCGACGCCCGCCTGGTTGCTGAACGCCTCGGAGATGACATCCGATTGCCGCTGGTCGACCAGGTTGATGCTGAAGGTCGCGTTGAACTGGTCGGCCGTGACAACGCCGGCGATGTCGTCCGAGAGCAGAGACTTCGCGTTCTCGAACACCTGGTCGCTCGTGGAGAAGGTGTAGTTGCGGATCAGCGGCGCGAGCGCCGGGCCGTCGAGCGTGGCGCGCACCTGATCGATCTGCTCCTGGCTCGCCGCTTGGCCGGTGGTGCAGGAGGGCGTGTCCGACACGGTCGCGCACATGAACACCGCGACCTGGGCGCGGTCCGCCCAGTACGACTGCATCTTGCCGATCTGCATCTGCATGAGCATCGCGGCGCCGACGAAGGTCAGCGAGACGAAAGTGACGAGGATCACCGAGATGACCATCGAGGCGTTGCGGCGAAGCCCGCTGAAGGCCTCGGAGAGGATGAGACCGAATCTCATGACGTGGGTCCTACTTCGTCGGCGCGGTCGTTCTTGTCGCCCAGTCCGAGGCGGTCGGCGAGGCCGAGAGCCTCGACGTCGGGCGTGGTCACCGGGATCGACCGCGTGTGCGTACCCGGCTCACGGGAAGCCTCGGCCGTCGCGGACGGGGCTTCGCTCTCCCTCGACTCGGCGCGCGCGATGTCGGCCGGGTTCAGCGGCTCCACCGAACCGGTGATGTGGGCCACTTCGCGCTGGACCTCGAGCACCGCGGTCAGAGCGGCGACGGCGGCCGCGCCCTTTTCGACCTCGGGCGCGAGACGCGGCAGACCGGACGTGTCGCCGTAACCGCCGTGGCGCTCGTCACGGACCATCTCGCCGTTCTTCAGCTCGATCACGCGACGCTGCATCTGGTCGACGAAGCCGGCCTCGTGCGTGGCCATGACGACGGTGGTGCCACCGGCGTTGATGCGCGCGAGGAGCCGCATGATGTCGATGGAGGTGCCGGGGTCGAGGTTTCCGGTCGGCTCGTCGGCGAGCAGGACCTGCGGGCGGTTCACCAGCGCACGGGCGATCGCGACACGCTGCTGCTCACCGCCGGAGAGCTCGTGCGGCAGACGCTTCTCCTTGCCGTCGAGGCCGACGAGAGCGAGGACCTCGGGCACTGCCTGCTGGATGAAGCCGCGCGAGGCGCCGGTGACCTGCAGAGTGAAGGCCACGTTCTGGTGCACCGTCTTGTTGGGCAGCAGACGGAAATCCTGGAAGACCGACCCGATGTGCCGGCGGAAGTACGGCACCTTCCGGTTGGACAGGGTGCGCAGATCGCGACCGAGCACGACGACACGCCCCTCGCTGGGTGTCTCGGCCCGCAGGATCAGCTGCAGGCACGACGACTTGCCGGAGCCGGAGGCCCCGACGAGGAAGACGAACTCTCCGCGCTGCACCTCGAAATCGACGGCGCTGAGCGCCGGCCTCGTGGTGCCGCGATACCTCTTGGTGACGTTCTCGAACCGGATCATGGCTCGACGAGCCTAAGCGCGCGAGCGGTTCCGCCCGAGAGGACTCGCCGGGTCGCGAAACCGGGAGAGTCCTATGGATGCCGCGAGGTGCGGCATCCGGGATCAGTCGTCGTCGTCCTTGCGCTTGCGCCAGCGGATTCCCGCCGCGATGAGCCCGTCGAGGTCACCGTCGAAGACGACCGCGGGGTTGCCGACCTCGTAGCCCGTACGGAGGTCTTTCACGAGCTGCTGACCGTAGAGGAAGTAGGAGCGCATCTGGTCGCCCCAGCTGGCGGTGATCGTGCCCGCGAGCTCTTTCTTCTTCGCCGCTTCCTCTTCGCGCTTGAGCAGCAGCAGTCGAGTCTGGAGCACGCGCATGGCGGCGGCGCGGTTCTGGATCTGGGACTTCTCGTTCTGCATCGACACGACGAGTCCCGTGGGCAGGTGGGTGATGCGCACCGCGGAGTCCGTCGTGTTGACCGACTGCCCACCGGGGCCCGACGAACGGAAGACGTCGACGCGGATGTCGCCCTCCGGCACCTCGACCTCGACGGCTTCTTCCATCACGGGGATGACCTCGACGGCGGCGAAGCTCGTCTGACGCTTGTCGGCGCCGCCGAACGGGCTGATGCGCGCGAGGCGGTGCGTACCGGCCTCGACCGAGAGCGTGCCGTACGCGTAGGGCACGTCGATCTCGAAGGTGGCGGACTTGATGCCCGCGCCCTCGGCGTACGAGGTGTCCATCACCTTGACCGGGTACTTGTGACGCTCGGCCCAGCGCAGGTACATGCGCAGGAGCATCTCGGCGAAGTCGGTGGCGTCATCGCCACCGGCACCCGAGCGGATCGTGACGACGGCCGAGCGGGCGTCGTACTCGCCGTCGAGGAGCGTCTGCACCTCGAGCTGGCCGATGACGTCGCGAAGAGACGCGAGCTCCTTGCGAGACTCCTCGGCCGAGTCCTCGTCATCCATCTCGATCGCGAGGCCCACGAGCACCTCGAGGTCGTCGAGACGCTGCTCGATCTCGGTGATCCGCTTGAGCTCCGCCTGACGGTGACTGAGACGACTCGTGATCTTCTGAGCGTTGTCGACGTCGTCCCACAGGTCGGGAGCACCGGCCTCTTCGCTCAGGCGTTCGATGTCGGCGGTGAGTGCGTCGACGTCGACCACGGCCTGGATATCGGCGAAGGTCGAGCGCAGCGCCTGAATGTCGGCGGTCAAATCGAGTTCGAGCATTTGAGATCAAGCCTATCGTGGAGACGGTGACAGCCGACTCTCCCCGGAACGTGCTGGTGCGCTTCGCGCCCATGATCTACGGCCCCACGCTGCTGTTCGCCCTCGGTGAGGGCGCGGTGATCCCCCTCATCCCGGTGATCGCCACGCGCCTGGGCGCCGACGTCGCCGTGGCGGCGCTCATCGCCGCGGCACTCGTCGTCGGCCAGCTGTGCGGGAACATCCCCGCCGGGTGGGCGGTGGCGCGCTTCGGCGAGCGCATCACGATGGGCGTTGCAGGCATCGTCATCCTCGCCGGGCTCGTGGGGGTGGTCCTCGCCGACTCGCTCGCGATCTTCGCGGCGGCGGTGTTCCTCATCGGGTTCTGCGCGGCATCCTTCGCTCTGGCCCGTCATTCGTTCATGACGACGCGCGTGCCGCTGCACTTCCGCGCGCGGGCGCTCTCACTCCTGGGCGGGACGTTCCGGCTCGGGATGTTCGTGGGGCCGTTCATCTCGGCCGCGCTCTTGGGCATCTTCGGCGATGAGTCGGCCTCGATCGCGTTCTTCGCGGTGTGCCAGGTCGCCACGATTCTGCTCGTGTTCCTGGGACCGGATCCCGAACGGGCCGTCGCCGCCGCGTCGCCCGCGGAGGCCGGACCGGATGCCGAGGACACCGGCGAACCCGTCACCGGTTCGATCCCGGCGGTCGAGCGGACGGGGGTGTTCCGCACGATGTGGCGCTTCCGCGGGGTGCTCGCGCGGCTCGGGCTCGCCGCCGCGTCGCTCTCGGCGGTGCGATCCGCCCGGCAGGTCGTCCTTCCGCTGTGGGGTGTGTCGCTGGGCTTGGATGCCCCGACGATCGCGCTGGTCGTCGGTGTCTCGGGGGCGATCGATTTCGCGCTGTTCTATGCCAGTGGGCAGGTGATGGACCGCTTCGGGCGCCTGTGGGCGGCGCTACCGGCGATGGTCCTCATGGGCGCGGGCTTCTTCGCCCTGTCGTTCACGCACGAGCTGGACAGCGCGGCGATGTGGTTCGCGATGTTCGCGGCGGTACTGGGCGTCGGCAACGGTCTCTCCAGCGGCATCCTGCTCACCCTCGGTGCCGACATCGCACCCCCCGCCGAGCCGGCGGCGTTCCTGGGGTCGTGGCGCACGCTCACGGATGCCGGTGGCGCGATCGCTCCCCTGATCATCTCTGCCCTGACGGCGGCGGTGTCGTTGCCGGTGGCCGTGGGAGCGATGGGGGTCGTCGCCGCGCTGGGCGCGGTCGGCTTCGTGCGGTGGGTGCCGAGGTACGTGCCTCGAACCCGGTGAAACCGGGAGCGGGTGTTTCCTGACGCGGACCGCGTGACGGTGCCGATTTGCCCGCCGAGCGTTCACACTCCACGATGAAGCCGAACCACCCGAGCGCGCGCCGAGGAGAACACCACGTGAAGGACGTCGATCGCGGGGCCCTCGCGATCTCGGCCGCCCTCGCCGGAGTCGCCGGATACGTGGATGCCATCGGGTTCCTGGATACCGGTGGACTGTTCGTCTCGTTCATGAGCGGCAACTCCACCCAGGCGGCCGTGGAGGTGCTCGGTCCGGCGGCCGGGATCGCCCTCGCCTCCGCGGGGATCATCGCCTCCTTCGTCGCCGGCGTCGTCGTCGGGGGCGTGGCCTCGACCGTGCTGGCGCGTCCACGCGCGTGGATCGTCGGGAGCTCGACCGTGTCGGTCGCCCTCGTCGCGGCTCTCGCCCTCGGCGGGGAGGCGACCCTGTGGCGCGTGGCGCTTCTCGCCGCGGCCATGGGAGCCCTCAACACCCTCTTCCTCGCCGACGGGCGGGCGCGCGTGGCCATCACCTACTCGACGGGGACGCTGGTCAGCCTCGGGCTCGCCCTCGCGGGCGCAATGACCGGCGGTTCGGGGCGCGCCTGGCAGCGGCCCCTGCTGCTGTGGTCGTCGCTCGTCGGGGGTGCCGTCGTCGGAGCGGTCGCACACCGGTGGGGCAGCCCGCTCGCCCTCGCGATCGCCGCCGCCGTGCTCGCGGCCGTCACCGCGGTCCTGGCGATCCGCGGCTCGGCCCCGACGCGCGGGTCCGGCGCAGCGCACTGATCCGAACCGGCATCCGGATCAGATCCGGATCAGCACCTTCCCGGTCACGCCCGCCTCGACGGCGTCGTGCGCGGCGGCGGTCTCCTCCAGGGGGAACCACGTCAGCGGAAGACCCGCGTCCTCCCCCACCGGGAGCACGCCGTCGGCGACAGCGGCCGAGACGTCCTCGGCCGCGGCGGCCAAGGCATCCTCACCGACCGTGTACAGCAGCAATCCCTGCCACCGCGCGTTCTTCGCGAAGCTCTCGCGGACGGCAGCAGTGAAGGTGTCGCCCCCGTTGTCGGCGTAGTAGCCGATCGAGCCGTGGTTGGCGAGCACCTCCACGTCGAGACCCGCGTTGTCGGCGATCGCGACCTCGACGACGTGGTCGATGCCGTCGGGGGCGATCTCGCGGACGCGGTCGGCCAGGCCCGGCTCGGTGTACCGCAGCACGTGAGGAGCGCCCGCCGCGCGCGCGAGAGCCTCCTTCTCGGCACTGCTGACGGTGGCGATGACGGTCGCCCCCGCCCACACCGCGAGCTGGATCGCCGCGTGGCCTACCGCGCCCGCACCTCCCTGAACGAGAACCGAGCGACCGGTGAGTGCGCCGGGCGAGAGACGTGCGGGCCCGAACTCGTGCACCGTAAGCGCGCGATGCGCCGTCATGGCGGGAACTCCGAGGCTCGCCCCCAGCTCGAACGACGCAGCCTCGGGCAGCGGCACGGCGCGCGAGGCCGGGATCACGGCGTACTCCGCTGCGGTCCCGGTCGGACGCTGGTGCGCGGCGAGGTAGACCCACACGCGATCCCCCACGGCCAGGTCGTCCACACCGTCGCCGACGGCATCCACCGTGCCGGCACCGTCCTGATTCGGCGTGACTTCGTCGGCGACGAGCGGCCGGCCGACCGAGGCCCGCGCCTTCCAGCCGGTCGGGTTCACGCCCGAGACGGCGATGCGCACGCGCACCTCACCCGCCGCGGGTTCGGGGACCTCCCGCTCCACGAGCGAGAGGACGGAGGAGTCACCGGGGGTGCTGTACACGATCGCCTTCATACGAAGTCCCAAGTTCCCGCGGGCGCCCCGCATTCCCGCGGCGTGTGCGCCCGGGAATCGGCACACTGGAGGAATGTCCTCTCTCGTGATCGCCGACGGCGTCCCGTTCCTGCCCGACATCGCGCCCGATCCCGCGCGGGACCGTGCGGCGATCGGCATCCGAGAAGGCACGATCGTCGCGATCGGCGACCTCGCTGACGTGCGAGACGCGGTCGGCCCGGGCGTCGAAGAGATCGACGCCGCGGGTGGACTCGTCACGCCCGGGTTCGTCGACGCGCACGTCCACCTCGGCGTCGGGGCGGTGGACGCCCTGCGCTGCGACCTCGCGGGCGCCGCGTCACTGGACGAGATCGACGCGCGCATCCGCCGCTTCGCGTCCGCCCATCCCGGCGACTGGGTGGTCGGCGGCGGCTGGGATCCGACGCTCTTCCCCGGCGACGGCCCCCGGGCGGCCCACCTCGACGTCCTCGTCGGAGATCGTCCAGCGCTTCTCCTGGATGCCGACCATCACGCGGCGTGGGCGAGCAGTGCCGCGCTCGCGCTGGCCGGCATCGACGCGCGCACCGCCGATCCGTCCGACGGACGCATCGAACGCGACGTCGCGGGCACACCCACCGGCACGCTCCGCGACGGGGCGGTGCAGGCGGTCGCGCGGCTGCTCCCCGAACCTCCGACCGAGGACATCGCGCGCGGCATCCTCCGTCTGTCGCGCCAGCTGCTCGCCGCGGGGATCACGGGGTGGCAGGAGGCGGCCCTGGGCGCCTACGGCGGGTTCCCCGACTTCAGCGACGCCTATCTCCACCTGCTGCGCAGCGGCGACCTCGCGGGCCGCGCCACCGGTGCACTGTGGGTACCCCGCGACCTCACGGAAGACGGAGTCGACGCGTTCGTCGCCGACACCGTCGCGCGCGCGGCGGAGCTGACCGCGGCGGGGCTTCCCAGCGGTACCGCCAAGCTCATGCTCGACGGGATCGTCGAGACACGCACCGCGCACCTGCTCGAACCGTATTGCGGGTTCGACGATCGGGGGCGGTCGTACTTCCCTGCGGAGCTCGCGACGCGCCTCGTCGCGGCGCTGAACGCGGCCGGGATCGCGGTGCACGTTCACGCGATCGGCGACGCGGCGGTGCGCGACGCCCTCGACGCGTTCGCGGCTGTTCCCGACGCCGTGCGGCGCGCGGTGCGCAACCACATCGCGCACATCCAGCTCATCGATGCGGACGACGTCCCGCGGTTCGCCGCGCTCGGGGTGACAGCCAATGCGCAGCCGTTCTGGGCATGTGCCACCGCCCTCGCGCGGCAGAGCACGCTTCCGCTCATCGGGCCGGAACGCCGCCATGAGCTGTACGTCTTCGGGTCCCTCGCCCGCAGCGGGGCGGCTCTCGCGATGGGATCGGACTGGCCCGTCTCCACGTTCGACCCCTGGCAGGGCATCCACGTCGCCGTCACGCGTCGCCCACCGGGTGAGCCGGATGCCGAACCCCTCGGCCCCGAGGAGTCGCTGCCCCTCCGGGACGCGATCGACGCCTACACGCGCGGCTCCGCGACCCTCCTCGGAGTCGGCACCGGCCTCCTGCGCGTCGGAGAGCGGGCCGACCTCGCCGTCGCCGACCGCGATCCCTTCGCCGGTCCGGCGGAGGCTCTCCACGAGACCCGCACCGCCATGACCGTCCTCGAGGGTGCCGTCATCGCGTCTTGACGGCAGCTTCACATAGAGCCGTGACCGCGCGCCCATAGAATGAGGGCACTCGCGGGAGTGGTGAAACCGGCAGACACGCAGGATTTAGGTTCCTGTGCCTTCGGGCGTGGGGGTTCAAGTCCCCCCTTCCGCACGGATTCTCCTCCGCACCAGCGTTCTTCCGACCCGACGGGACCGATGTGATCCACCCCACTGCTCTGCTCCCGTGGCTCGACCCGGCGGCGATCATCACCAATTCCCAGCCCTGGGCGCTGCTGGTGGTCTGCTTCATCATCTTCGCCGAGACCGGCCTGCTGATCGGCTTCCTCCTGCCGGGAGACACCCTGCTGATCATGGCGGGACTGCTCTCGCACTCCACCACCGCCGCCCCGAACGGCGTCTTCGGCATCAACGCCTGGTTCGTCGCCCTGGCCATCGGAGTCGCGGCCTTCATCGGCGGCGAGGTCGGCTACTTCATCGGCCACAAGGCCGGACCATCGATCTTCGAACGCAAAGAGTCCGGGATCTTCAGCCGCAAGAACGTCGAACGTACGAACGCGTTCTTCGAGCGTTTCGGCGGGATCACCGTCATCCTCGCCCGCTTCGTTCCCGTGGTGCGCACGTTCGCGCCCATCGCCGCCGGTGTCGGGCACATGCCGTGGCGCCGCTACACGCTCTACAACCTCATCGGCGCGATCATCTGGGGCATCGGCCTCACGATGCTCGGCTATGCCGTGGGCTACATCCCCTTCGTGCGCGACATCGTCACCGAGTACATCGACGTGATCCTGCTCGCCGCCGTCGCCGGAACGGCGATCTTCATCGGCATCCACTACTTCCGCGAGCGCGCCGCTGCCAAGCGCGACGCCGCCGCGGGTCACGGATCCGTGTCGCACGCCGAGGCTCAGGACCTCACGCTCGACCCGAAGACCCTCGAAGACGGCGACCAGCGCACGCACTGATCGCGGCGGCTACGACGCTTTCGAGGCCTTCTTCTTCGCCGCCGGTTTCTTCTCCGGCTCGCCCTTGTCAGCAGTGCCCGCTCGCGCGGCGCGGCTGCGCTCGACGCTGGCGCGCAGTGCCTCCATCAGATCGATGACCTCGCCGCCGTCGTCGTCGGCATCCTGCTCGCCGAATGTCGCCGCGGTATCGATCGCGTCGCCCTGCTCGAGCTTCGCGTCGATCAACGTGCGCAGCTCTCGCTGATACTCATCACCGAATTCCTCGGCATCGAAGTCCTTCGAGAAGCTCTCGACGAGCGAGGCCGACATCTCCAGCTCTTTCGCCGAGATGCGCACATCGTCGTCGAGCGCCGGGAAGGCGGCCTCGCGCACTTCGTCGGCCCAGAGCAGCGTTTGGAGCACGAGCACGTCGCCGCGCGTACGCAGCGCCGCGAGCCGCGTCTTCTGCCGGAGCGAGAACCGCACGATCGCGGTGCGGTCGGTCTGCTCCAGTGTCTTGCGCAGCAGGACGTAGGCCTTCGGCGACGTCGAATCGGGTTCGAGGTAGTACGCCTTGTCGAGCGTGAGCAGATCGACCTGGTCGCTGGGAACGAATTCCACCACCTCGATCTCGCGGCTGCGTTCGCTGGGGAGCGACGCCAGATCGTCCTTGGTCAGGACGACCGTCTGCTCGCCGTCGTCGTACGCCCGGTCGATGTCCTGATAGGGGACGACTTCGCCGTCGACCTCGCAGATCCGCTGGTAGCGGATCCGTCCCCCGTCCTTGTTGTGCACCTGGTGCAGGGGAACGTCGTGGTCCTCGGTCGCCGAGTACACCTTCACGGGCACGTTGACCAGGCCGAAGGTCAGTGCACCCTTCCAGATCGATCGCATGGTCCCAGTGAACACCGGAAGGGGCCCGGATGCCGAGAGGTTGCGCCCGAGATGCTGCACAACTCCTGCACCGCGCCGCCGACCGGGCGGCGTCGGCGCCTCCGGGCACTGCCTGCACGAGTTGTGCGCCCCCTCGGAGCACCGCCGCCTACGCTGGGGCGATGACCGAGCAGACGGTGCGCATCGAGGGCCGCCGGCTGCGCCTGTCGAACCTCGACAAAGTGCTCTATCCCGAGACGGGGACCACCAAGGGCGAGGTCATCGACTACTACAACCGCATCGCCCCGAAACTCCTCCCGCACGTGCGCGCTCGTCCCGTGACCCGCAAGCGGTGGCCCGACGGGGTGGGGACGGAGGCGGATCCCGGGGAACCGTTCTTCGCGAAGGCGCTCGAACCGGGTGCTCCGGCGTGGGTGCCGCGGCATCCGATCGATCATTCGTCAGGGGCCAAGGACTACCCGCTCGTAGAGGACGTGCCGACCCTGGTCTACCTCGCCCAAGTCGCGAGTCTCGAGCTGCACGTCCCGCAGTGGCGGTTCGACGCCGCAGGGACTCGACTGAACCCGGATCGGCTCGTCCTCGACCTCGACCCCGGTCCGGGCGTCGGGCTTCTCGAATGCGCCGAGGTCGCGCGATGGGCGCGCGTGATCCTGCGCGACATGGGCCTGGACCCGATGCCGGTCACCAGCGGCAGCAAGGGTATTCACCTGTACGCGCACCTCGACGGCCGGCAGACCAGTGAAGCCGTGAGCGCCGTCGCGAAAGAGCTCGCCCGGTCGATCGAAGCCGACCACCCGGATCTCGTGGTCAGCCAGATGGCCAAGGCCGTGCGGCCGGGCAAGGTGTTGATCGATTGGAGCCAGAACAACGGCTCCAAGACGACGATCGCCCCGTACTCGCTCCGCGGTCGCGCCGAGCCCACCGTGGCCGCTCCGCGCACGTGGGACGAACTCGACGATCCGGGGCTCCGCCACCTGCTCTTCCACGAGGTCCTCGAGCGCGCTGACGACCCGCTCGCCCGCATCGATCCCCTCGACGGACCCCTGCGCGCGTACATCACCAAGCGCACGGCGGGACGCACGCCCGAACCGGTACCGGCAGCAGCGCACGCCGCCACCGGCGACGAGGGTCTGCCGCGATTCGTCATCCAGGAGCACCACGCCTCGCGCCTGCACTGGGACCTGCGACTCGAGCGCGACGGGGTGCTCGTCAGTTGGGCCGTCCCCAAGGGCGTGCCGGCCACCTCGGAGCGGAACAGCCTGGCCGTCATGACCGAGGACCACCCGATGCAGTACCTCGATTTCGCGGGCGAGATCCCTCGAGGACAGTACGGGGCCGGCACCATGACCGTCTGGGACACCGGTCGGTACGAGCTCGAGAAGTGGCGCGACGACGAGGTCATCGCCACCCTGGAGGGCCGCCCGGACGGTCCGCTCGGGCGTGTCCGCCTGGCCCTGATCCGCACCGAGGGCGCGGGCGAGAAATCTCAGTGGCTCCTGCACCGGATGAAGACGGATGCCGACGGCCGACCCCAGGCCGACGGTGCGGTCGTGATCCCCCGCGACGACCCCTCGCCCGCTCCGCCGCGCGAGCTCGACGCGTCCGCCGCGCCCGTCGCGGCCGACCTCCGCCCGATGCTCGCGACCGCCGTGACGGAGGGTCTGGCGCGGGCCGCGGCCCGTCGCTGGGGCCGGGAGTGGGTGGAGATGAAGTGGGACGGCATCCGGGGAATCGGGCTGTGGGACGGCGAACGCCTCCGGTTGCGCTCCCGCAACGGCAACGACCTCACGGACGCGTACCCCGAGCTGACCGCCGTCGACCTCGGGCTCGGGCCCACCCCCGCGATCGTCGACGGCGAGATCGTCGCCGTGGACTCTGCCGGGCGTCCGAGTTTTCCCCTGCTGCAGAAGCGGATGAACCTCACCCGGCCCGCCGAGATCGCCCGCGAGGCCGCTCGCACCCCCGTACACCTGTACCTCTTCGACGTCCTCGAAGCGGGCGGTCGCGACGTCACCGATCTGCTGCTCGCGGAGCGCCGCGACATCCTCGAAGACCTCGCCCGCACGGCGACGCCCGCCGTCGTCGTGCCGCCGGTGTTCGACGACGTCGAGGCCGCACTGACGACGAGCGGACGATTCGGCCTCGAGGGCATCGTCGTCAAGGACCCCGGCTCCCCCTACCGGGGCGGTGAGCGATCCGACCGGTGGCTGAAGATCAAGCACTCCCGCACCCAGGAGGTCGTCATCGGCGGCATCCGGCCCGGGAAGGGCAACCGATCGGGAACGATCGGTTCGCTCCTGGTGGGGGTG
>NZ_CAKKMM010000049.1:0-17460 GCF_918698205.1 Microbacterium sp. Bi128
GCCAAGCACCACGCGCTGTACAACCCGTGGCTCGACGTCACCTCGTCCGAGATGGATGCCGATCCGCACGCGCCCCACGAGGGCACCACGCGCCCGCGGCTCGAGTCGGGGGCCCGGGCGGGCATCTCCACCCTGCGCGGTGCGTTCCCGCCGGATGCCGGGATCGCCGAGGAGGTCGCCCGAAAGATCAAGCGCGAGCTGGAGAAGTTCGGCGTCGCCGATCAGCCCCTCGGTGTCGACGTCATCGAACTGCCGATCCTGTTCGCCCTGCAGAAGGTCGGCATCCAGGTGGTCGATGGCCAGCAGGTGTTCATGGAGGCACGGCGCATCAAGACCGGCGACGAGATCCGGCTCCTCACCCAGGCGGCCTCGATGGTCGATGCGGCGTACGAGGAGCTGTACCGGTTCCTGCGTCCCGGCGTCCGGGAGAACGAGGCGGTCGGGCTCGTCGCCAAGACGCTGTACGACCTCGGCTCCGAGTACGTCGAGGGTGTCAACGCCATCTCCGGAGAACGCTGCTCTCCGCACCCGCACGTGTTCTCGGACCGTCTGATCCGTCCCGGCGACCCCGCGTTCTTCGACATCCTGCACAGCTGGAACGGCTACCGCACGTGCTACTACCGCACGTTCGCGGTGGGGTCGGCGAGCACGAAGCAGAGGGACGCGTACACCCGGGCCCGGGAGTACATGGATCGGGCGATCGCGCTCGTGCGTCCCGGAGCGACGACCGCCGACATCGTCTCGGTGTGGCCGACGGCCCAGGAGTTCGGCTTCGCCGACGAAGAGGCGGCGTTCGCCCTCCAGTACGGGCACGGTGTGGGCCTGTCGATCTGGGAGAAGCCGATCTTCTCGCGGCTGGTCTCCTTCGACCACCCCGAGGAGCTCAAGGAGGGCATGGTCTTCGCCCTCGAGACGTACTGGCCCTCCGCCGACGGGTGGGGCGCGGCGCGCATCGAGGAGGAGGTCGTCGTCACCGCCACCGGGTGCGAAGTGATCACGAAGTTCCCCGCGGAGGAGCTCCTCATCGCCGGTCCCCGGTACATCGCCGTCGGCGGTCCGCTGAACAACCAGCGCGACTCGCAGTCGCACCTGAACACGACCTGGGGTCGCGGGGAGGCGTGATGGCGTCGGTCGGCTTCCTCGGCCTCGGCTCGATGGGGGCGGCGCTCGCGCGGCGCCTCGTCGACGCCGGGCACCGCGTCCACGTCTGGAACCGCTCGCGCGGGCCCGTCGACGCGCTCGTCGCCGCGGGAGCCGTCGCGTGCGCGACGCCCGGCGAGGCGCTCGCGCACGACGTGTCGTTCTCGATGCTCGCGGATGACACCGCCGCCCTGGCCGTGCTGGGTGCCGAGGCCGTGGCATCCACGACCGGCGGTGTCCATGTGAACCTGGCGTCGATCAGTCCGGCCGCCGCGGTCGAGTTGCAGCGCAGATTCGCGGGGGCGGGTGCGCGCTACGTCGCCGCCCCGGTGCTCGGGCGGCCGGCGGTCGCCGCCGAGGGGCGGCTGAACATCCTCGTGGCGGGGGAGTCCGCGGTCGTCACCGAGGTCGAGCCCTACTTGCAGCTGTTCGCCGCGCGCCTGTGGCCCCTGGGCGAGGAGCCGTCGACGGCGAACGCGGTCAAGATCGCCGTGAACTACGACATCATCCACGCCATCCAGGCGATGGGCGAATCGGTCGCGCTCGTGGAGGCGCGGGGCGTCGACCCCGCACTGTTCATCGAGATCCTGACCTCGACGCTGTTCGCCGGTGTCGTCTACAGCGGCTACGGCGGAATGATCGCGCGGCAGTCCTACGACCCGCCCGGGTTCGACGTCGCCCTCGGCGCCAAGGACCTGCGGCTGAGCGCCGAGATCGCGGCCGAGTCCGGCGTGCACTTGCCCACGCTCTCGGCGCTGACGGCGGTGTTCGATCGCGCTCTCGCCGAACCGGACCTCGCACGCCTCGATTGGGGAGCGGCGGCCGAAGTCACCCGGCGGGGGCTCCTGCCGGCATCCGAGAACGAACGAGAAGGAGGTGCGGCATGAGCCGCAGGTATCTGGTGGTGGGCGGCACGTCCGGTATCGGCCGCGAGATCGTCGCGTCGCTGGCCGCCGACGGCCACGAGGTGACCCTCACGGGGCGCGACGCGACCACCGCCCGGGCGGTCGCGTCCGAGATCGGCCCGAACGTCCGGGGCATCGCGGTCGACATCTCCGAACCCGAGGACATCGCCCCGGCGCTCGCCGAGGTCGGCGAACTGGACGGCCTCGTCCTCGCCGCCATCGAGCGCGATGCCAACACCGTCCGCGACTACGACATCGCGCGCGCCCGGCGTCTGGTCACGCTCAAGCTCGTCGGGTACACCGAGACGGTGCACGCGCTGCTGGACCGGCTCGTGCCCGCACGCTCGACGGGCATCGTGCTCTTCGGCGGCCGGGCGAAGGACGCCCCCTACCCCGGGTCGATGACCGTGTCGACGATCAACGGCGGCGTCGAGGGACTCACCACCGCTCTCGCCCTCGAACTCGCGCCGCTGCGCGTGAACGCCCTCCACCCCGGGATCATCGGCGACAGCCCGTTCTGGGCGGGCAAGCCCGCGAGTGTCCTCGAGGGCTACTCGTCTCGTACTCCCGGCGGCGAGCTCGCAACGATGAGGGACGTGGTGGATGCCACCCGCTTCCTGCTCCACAACGAGGGCGTGTCCGCGACCAACCTCTACGTCGACCGCGGGTGGCGCATCACCTGACGATCGCCGGGTCGCCGAAGATCTCGGGATGCCGCTCGAGCTCGATGCGCGTGCGGCGGATGTGCCGTTCCAGCACGTGCGCGGCCTCTTCGGCGTCGCCGCGGCGGAGGGCCGCGACGAGGAGTCGGTGGTCGTGGTGCGCGGAGCCGTCGTGTCGCACGTGCGCCGCGCCCACGAACGCCCTCCGGTAGTGGTGCGTGCGGTTCCACAGGCCCCGGACCGTGTCGCCGAGCATGACCGTCCGCGCGGGGGCGTAGGTGGCGAAGTGGAACGTGCGATCGAGCCGCAGGAAGTCCTCGGCATCCGCCCGCTCCATTTGCGTGGCGAGGTCGTCGAGCAGATCGAGATCGTCCGGGGTCAGCAACGGCGCGCTCATCACGAGCAGCACCGGCTCGATGCGCTCGCGGACGAGGTAGAGCTCCTCGCACTCGGCGAGGGTCAGCCGCGACACCCACGCCCCCGAGTTGGCGACGAGCGTGACGAGACCCTCGGCCTCGAGGATGCGCAGGGCCTCGCGCACCGGGATGCGGCTCGTGGTGTGGCGCGCGGCGAGGTCTTCCTGACGGATACGCGTCCCCGGAGGGTGGATGCCGCGGAGGATCTCGTCCCGGAGGGTGTCGGCGATCCCGGTGCCGGCGCGGCCGTGATCGCGGGCGACGGGCAGCGCGGTCATTCCGCGGGCCTTGCCGGATGCCACAGCAGCGTCGTCGTGTCGCGCTCGTACGCCTTGCCCTCGGGGAAGCTCACGAGCTCGAACTGCATCCCCCAGGGGGCCCGGAAGTAGATCCATCGCTGGCCCGCCGACGCCGCGCCGCTGGCCACCGGCTCGCCCATCACGTCCACGCCATGGGCGTGCAGGTGGGCGACCGCGGCATCCAGGTCGTCGACATAGAGCGCGAGGTGGTGACCGCCGATGTCGCTGTTGCGCGGGGGAGGGGCCTGCCCGTCGGCCGCGTCGTACGCGAAGACCTCGAGATTCGTGCCCATCCCCAGCCGATAGAAGCGGATCTCGCGGATGCGCGTACGCGCATGCACGCCCAGCTGCCGCGTCATCCAGTCGCCTTCGCCCGCGCGGCCGGGGAGGGTATACACCGGTTCGGCGCCGAGGATACCCACGAGGAACGCTTCGGCCTCGTCGAGGTCGGGGACGGTGATGCCGATGTGATCGCTGCCGCGCAGACCGGGAAGTGCCATGGCCGTTCCTCCATTGGATCCATTGGCGCCACCAGAGGCGCCCGTGACCAGTATCTCGCGACAAGAACGCCTTGTATTGGAGACAATCCGATCGTACAGTGATGATGAACATCCTGTATAGGTAGACGCAACGACGCGTGAGGAGAGACATGGCCAAGCGGAAACGGCTGAACACCGGTGTCGAGTGGGTGCAGTTGGAGACGACCGCCGCCGACTGGAAGGCGGCCGACCCGGCACTCCTGGCGACGATGCTCGGTCAGCTGCACCTCATCCGAGCCTTCGAAGAGGCCGTGCTCGATCTGGCCGGCGCGGGTCTCGTCCACGGTCCCGCGCACTCCAGCGTCGGTCAGGAGGGCGGCGCCGTCGGGTCCATCGTCGGGTTGCGGGCCGCCGACGCCGTCAACGGCTCCCACCGCGGGCACCACCAGTTCCTCGCCAAGACCCTCGAGTACGCCTCGGGCGGCGTGCTGGACCCGAACGCCCTCGTCACCCCCGACGTGCAGACGCTCCTCGACCGGACGCTCGCCGAGATCCTGGGCCTGGCGTCGGGCTTCTCCGGCGGCCGTGGCGGATCCATGCACTTGCAATGGCTCGAGGCCGGAGCACTGGGCACGAACGCGATCGTCGGCGGCGGGGCGCCGCTGGCCACGGGCCACGCGTGGGCGCAGAAGCACGCCGGCACCTCGGACGTGTCGATCAACTACTTCGGCGACGGGTCGAGCCAGATCGGCTCGGTCCTGGAGTCGATGAACCTCGCGTCGACGTGGAAGCTGCCGGTGGCGTTCTTCATCGAGAACAACCTGTACGCGGTGTCCACGCGCGCCGACGAGGCGAGCGCCGACACCCGCTTCTCGGTGCGCGGTCAGGGCTTCTCGATCCCCGCCTGGCGGGTCGACGGCATGGACCCGCTCGCGGTGCACCTCGCGATGGGCGAAGCGCTGGAGCGGATGCGGGCCGGCGACGGTCCCGCGATCGTCGAGGCCGAGGTCTATCGCTTCTTCCACCAGAACGGCCCCTACCCGGGGAGCGCGTTCGGTTACCGGACCAAGGACGAAGAGGGGCAGTGGCGGGCGCGCGATCCGCTCGAGCGGATGGCCTCCGAGATGCGCCGCCTCGGACTGCTCGACGACGCCGAGGCGGAGGCCGTGCGCGCGCAGGCCGTCGCCGCCGTCGCGACCTCGGTCGCGGCCGTCGTGGAGCCCGACCCCGAGCGCCCCGGACGTCGCCGCATCCGTCCCGAGCTGTGGCCCGACCCGGCCGTCGTCGACACCGGCATCCGGGGCGACGCGTCCGAACTGGCCGCGCTCTCGGCCGCGGAACCGGCGCAGTGGACCGGCCCGTGGCGCGAGGTGAAGTTCGTCGACGCCGTCGCCCAGACCATGGATCGGCGCATGGAGACCGACCCGCGCATCGTCGTGCTCGGCGAGGACGTGCATCGCCTGGGCGGCGGAACCAACGGCGCGACGAAGGGCCTGGTCGAGAAGTACGGCCCGGAGCGCGTCATCGGCACCCCCATCAGCGAGAACGGCTTCTTCGGTGCGGCGGGCGGCATGGCGATGGACGGGCGCTTCCGCCCCGTCGTGGAGTTCATGTACCCCGACTTCATGTGGGTGGCCGCCGACCAGGTGTTCAACCAGGTCGGCAAGGCCCGGCACATGTTCGGCGACAACAACACCGTGCCGCTCGTGCTGCGCACGAAGATCGCCATGGGTTCGGGGTACGGCTCGCAGCACCTCATGGATCCGGCGGGCATCTTCGCCACCCAGGCGGGCTGGCGCATCGTGGCCGCCTCGAACGCGGCGGACTACGTCGGTCTCATGAACGCCGCCCTGGCGCTCGAGGACCCCGTGCTGGTCATCGAGCACGTCGACCTGTACGGCACGCCCGACCGTGTGCCCGACACCGACCTCGACTACGTCATCCCGCCGGGCAGCGCCGCGATTCGCCGCGAGGGCAACGACGTCACGGTGCTGACCTACCTGTCGATGGTCGGGCACACCCTCGAAGCCGTCGAGCAGACCGGGACGGATGCCGAGGTGATCGACTTGCGGTGGTTGGACCGGGCCTCGCTGGACTGGGACACCATCGGCGAGAGCATCCGCAAGACCAACGCCGTCCTCATCGTCGAACAGGGGTCGCGCGGTCCGTCCTACGGGGGCTGGCTCGCGGACGAGATCCAGCGCCGGTTCTTCGACTGGCTGGACCAGCCGGTCGAGCGCGTCACGGGCGGCGAGGCGAGCCCGAGCATCTCGAAGGTCCTCGAGCGGGCGGCCATCGCCCGCACCGAAGAGGTCGTCGCGGGACTGGAGCGCGTGCGCGCGGCGGGAGGGATGAACTGATGGCCGTCGTCGTGCGGATGCCCGAGATCGCCACGGGAGCGGCAGAAGCCGCCATCCAGAGCTGGCTGGTCGAGGTCGGCAGCCCCGTGAAGGCGGGGCAGGCGATCGTCGAGATCGAGACCGAGAAGGCCGTCGTCGAGTACGAAGCCGAACGCGCCGGTGTCCTCGCCGGCATCCTGCTCCCCGCCGGGGATGCCGCCGCGGTCGGCGTGCCGATCGCGGTGCTCGCCGAGGAGGGGGAGAGCCTCGAGTCGGCGCTCGCCTCCGCCGGCGGAGGTTCCGGGGCCCAGGAGTCCGCGATCGCCGCCGCTCCCGAGGAGGCCGCGGACGCCGCCGCCGCGCCCTCCGCCGCGCCCGCCGCCGCGGCGACCGAACCCGCTGGTGCGTCTGCGGCCGCGGACGCGCCTGCCGCTGCGGTGACCGGGCCCGCCGGTGCGCCTGCGGACGCGGACGCGGAGCAGCGCCTCTTCGCCTCGCCCCTGGTGCGGCGTCTGGCGCGCGAGCGCGGGGTCGACCTCGCGGACGTCCCCGGGTCGGGGCCGCGCGGTCGCGTCGTCCGCCGCGACCTGGACGCATGGACGCAAGCGCGCGACGAGCGGCATCCGGATGCCGAGACGCCCGCCGTCGCCCCGGCTCCGGCCGCACCCGCCGAGGCCGTAGCCGCCCCGACCGGTGCCGCGTACGAAGACGTGCCGCACACCGGTATGCGCCGCGCGATCGCCCGGCGGCTCACCGAGTCCAAGGCGACCGTCCCGCACTTCTACCTGCAGGCCGACTGCCGCGTCGATGCCCTGCTGGAGCTGCGCGCGCGGATCAACGAGGGGCGCGAGCAGCGCATCTCCGTCAACGACCTCGTCGTCAAGGCGGTCGCGGGGGCGATGCGGGACGTTCCCGAGGCGAACGCCATTTGGACTGCGGATGCCACCCGGCGCTTCGCGAACGCTGACATCGCCGTAGCAGTCTCGGTTCCCGGCGGGCTGCTCACCCCCGTGGTGCGGCAGGCCGATCGTCTCTCGATCGGCGAGCTCGCCACCACCGTCCGCGATCTCGCCGAGCGGGCGCGGGAGGGGCGTCTGAAGCAGAACGAGCTCGAGGGCGGCTCGTTCGCGGTGTCGAACCTCGGGATGTACGGCACGACGTCGTTCTCGGCGATCATCAACCCGCCGCACGCCGGCATCCTCGCCGTGGGTGCCGCGACCCGGCGGCCGGTCGTCGATGCCGACGGCTCGCTCACCGCCGCGACGGTGATGTCGGTGACGCTGTCGGCCGACCACCGTGTCCTGGACGGCGCGCTGGCGGCGCAGTGGCTTGCGGCGTTCGTGGCGAGGATCGAGAATCCGCTGCAGATCCTGCTATGAATCACCCCGGATCTGGACGCACCGTTTCGCAACCGTGCGGGGAACCGGCACGCTGGGAGAACACGTCCGCGACCGTCCGCGGACCGGAGGAGAGGAACGCCCGTGCCCCGTATCGCCGTCATCGGAGGAACCGGCTACGCCGGTAGCCACATCGTGACCGAGGCCGTCCGTCGCGGCCACACGGTCGTCTCGGTCGCCCGCTCGGTGCCCGCGGAGCGCGTGGAGGGGGCCACCTACATCGAGGGCACCGTCCTGGACATCCCCGGTCTGGTCGCCGAGCTCGAGGGTGTCGACGTCGTGGTGTCGGCCGTGGCTCCGCGCGGCGACATGCTCGGACAGCTCCGTCCCGCGATCGCCGACCTGGCATCCGTCCTGCCCGAGAACGTGCGACTGGGCGTCGTGGGCGGTGCGGGCGGTTCGCTCGTCGCCGAGGGCGGGCCGCGCGTGATCGACACCGAGGGCTTCACCGAGGAGTACAAGCCCGAGGCGCGGGAAGCCATCGGCATCCTGGAGGACCTGCAGGCCGACACCTCGGGCCGCGACTGGTTCTACGTGCATCCCGCCGGCGGCTTCGGCGTCTGGGCGCCGGGCGAGCGCACCGGCTCCTACCGCGACGGCGGGCACGTGCTCGTCGTCGACGACCAGGGTGACTCGTTCATCTCGGGCGCCGATTTCGCCGTCGCCGTGCTCGACGAGATCGAGAACCCGCGCCACTCGCGCGACAACTTCGCCGTCGGCTACTGACACCACGCACGAAGGCGCCGCTCCCGGGTTCCGGGGCGGCGCCTTCGTCGTTCGTTCAGACCAGGTCGCGCCAGTCGACGACGTCGGTGTCGGTGGTCGGCACTTCTCCCGTCGCCGGGGCGGCGGCATCCGAGATCGTCGCGAGCGACATCGTGTCGGTGGGCGGCCCCATGACCGTCGCCTCATCGCGGCGGTGACTCAGCACGTCGTCGATGTACGAGGTGACGACCTCGGCCAGGGGGACGGACCGGCCGCGCGCCTGCGACATGTACCAGCGGTGTTCGAGCACCTGGTGGAACACCTCGGCGGGCTCGAGCTTGGCACGGAGGTCGAACGGGATCGCCATGACGATGGGTTCGAACACGCGCGTCAGCCACTCGTGCGCGACCATCTCCTCGTCGGCGCCGAGGCGGGACACGCGCGCGCGGAACTCGTCGAGGTCGTTCAGCAGACGGCGGGCCTGGTTCTCCTCGACGTCGAGTCCGGTCAGACGGAGCAGGCGCCGCTGGTGATGGCCGGCGTCGACGACCTTGGGCTGGATGGAGACGCGCGTTCCGTCGCCGGTGGTCTGGATCGACATCTCACCGATGTCGAATCCCAGGGCGTTCAAGCGGTGCACGCGCTCGGTGATGCGCCACGACTCGTCGACGCCGAACGTCTCCTTGTCGGTGAGGGCGCCCCACAGCGAGTGGTACGACGACACCAGGCCGTCGGCGATCGCCACGGCATCCACCCCGCCCTCGAGGCGTCCCCCGGCCTCGAGGTCCATGATCTCGCCGGCGATGTTGGTGCGCGCGATGTCGAGGTCGTGCGCGCGCTGCCCCGGGGTCAGACGGTTGCCGTGCAGCTCACCGGTCTCGGCATCCACGAGGTAGGCGGCGAACTCGCCCGCATCGCGACGGAAAAGGGTGTTGGACAGCGACACGTCGCCCCAGTAGAACCCCACGTTGTGCAAGCGCACGAGGAGCACTGCCAGCGCGTCGACCAGACGCGTGGCCGTGTGCGGACGCAGCACCTGGGTGAACAGTGCGCGATAGGGGAGCGAGAAGCGCAAGTGGGCGGTGACCAGGGCCGCGGGCAAGGGGCGGCCCGAGGCATCCGTGCGTCCCGCGATCACGGCGACGCGGTCGACGCACGGGGCGTCGAGACGGTCGAGGTTGCCGAGCATGTCGTACTCGCGCCGCGCCATCTCTTCGGTGGTCTCTTTGATGGCGACCACGCGTCCGGACAGGTTCGCGAAACGCACGAGGTGGCGGGAGATGCCCTTGGGGAGGGCCACGATGTGCGAGCTCGGCCACTCGGCGAGACCGGTCGACCACGGCAGTTGCAGAAGCCCCGGGTCGACGGTGCTGGCGGTGATGCTGAGGGATTCGGCCACGGTTCCTCCGGGAAAACGGGTGCGGCGCGGGGAGTCGTCGAAGACTCCCCGCGCCGCGACGGTGCGTTGGATCAGGCCGAAGCGATGGCCTTGTCGGTGAGGCGCTCGCCCGACTCGAGGTCGAACACGTGCACGTGACCGGGGACCGGTGCCAGCACGACCGTCTCGCCCGCGTTGGGGTGACGGCGGCCGTCGACGCGCGCGACGATGTCGGTGCGCTTGCCGTTGACCTCGGTGTGGCCGTACAGGTAGCCGTCGGCGCCGAGCTCTTCGACCAGGTCGACGACGACCGAGAGGCCGCGGCCGTCGGCCGGGCTGACCTGGATGTCCTCGGGGCGGACACCGATGGTGACCTCGCTGCCGTGGGCCTTGCCGATGACGTCGGCCTCGACGGGGACGACGAGGTCACCGAAGCGCACGCCGCCCTCGGCCAGGGGGACCGGGAACAGGTTCATCGCGGGGGAGCCGATGAAGCCGGCGACGAAGACGTTCTTCGGCTTCTCGTACAGGTCGCGCGGGGTGCCGACCTGCTGGAGCAGGCCGTCCTTGAGCACCGCGATGCGGTCACCCATGGTGAGGGCCTCGGTCTGGTCGTGCGTGACGTAGACCGTGGTGACACCGAGGCGGCGCTGGAGCGAGGCGATCTGCGTGCGCGTCTGGACACGGAGCTTGGCGTCGAGGTTCGACAGCGGCTCGTCCATCAGGAACACCTGGGGCTGGCGCACGATGGCGCGACCCATGGCGACGCGCTGACGCTGACCACCCGAGAGGGCCTTCGGCTTGCGGGTCAGGTACTCCTCGAGGTCGAGGAGCTTGGCGGCCTCGAGCACGCGGGCAGCGCGCTCTTCCTTGCCGACACCGGCGATCTTCAGGGCGAAGCCCATGTTCTCGGCGACGGTCATGTGGGGGTACAGCGCGTAGTTCTGGAAGACCATCGCGATGTCGCGATCCTTCGGCGGCACGTCGGTGACGTCGCGGTCACCGATGAGGATGCGGCCGGAGTTGACCTCTTCGAGGCCGGCGAGCATACGCAGCGACGTGGACTTACCGCAGCCCGAGGGGCCGACGAGAACGAGGAACTCGCCATCGGCGACTTCGAGGTTCAGCTTGTCGACCGCGGCACGAGTGCCACCGGGGTACAGGCGGGTTGCGTTGTCAAAGGTGACGGACGCCATTTCTTCTTCTCCTTCACCGGCAGGTACGTGCCGGACGATCCGTAGTGAATGGAATGAACGGGGGCGACCCCGAGCGCGCACGACGTTGGGCGCAGGGTCAGTATGCCATGCGTCTGGGCATTTCTCAGCCAGGCTTACTACCATCGGTGCTCGTTCGCCTACCCGTGCGTTCCCATCATCGTCAGCGGTTTCCGTCCGCGCCCGAGAGGTCCCATGTCCAACGACCAGACGCCGAATCTGCCCGCCGAAAGCGCTCGCCGTGAGGCTGTGCGCGAGAAGGCGCAGCAGGTGAAGGCCCGGCAGACGCGGGCGCGCATCGTCCGCCGGTCGCTGGTGGCGATCGGCGCGGTCGCGGTCGTCGCGGTCGGTGCCGCGGGCGTCGGCTACGCCCTGTCGTCGCGGGACACGCGGTCGCAGGCGTTCCCGGATGCCGCCTCCAACGACGGTTTCGTCGTCACCGCCGCGACCGGCATCGCCGACCCGCTCGCCGACCAGACCGTCGACGGCAACGCCTCCGCCATGGCCGCCGAGGCCACTCCCACCGCGACCCCCACACCGGCGCCCACGACGACGGCGGCTCCCGTCGACATCCGCGTGTACGTCGACTACCTCTCCACCGAGGCGCGCGAGTTCCAGCTGGCGAACGCCGAGCAGCTCTCCAAGTGGGTGTCGCAGGATGCCGCATCCCTGACGTACTACCCCGTCGCGATGCTCACCTCGAAGTCGAACGGCACGAAGTACAGCCTCCGCGCCGCCGGTGCCGCCGCCTGCGTCGCGACTCACGCGTCCGACCGGTTCTTCGCCTTCAACCACGAGCTGCTGATCAACCAGCCCGCGGTCGACTCCGATGGCTACAGCGACGAGAAGCTCGCCGACATGGCGCAGGGCGCCGGCGTCAGCGACCCCGACACGGTGCGCTCGTGCATCGAGGACGAGACGTTCACGTCGTGGGCGAAGGCCGCCACCGACCGCGCGATCAAGGGGCTGCCCGACACCAAGGGTCAGGCGCTCACGGCGACTCCGACCGTGCTGGTCAACGGCACCCCCTACGTGGGACGGATGGATGATCCCAAGGAGTTCGCCCAGTTCGTGCTCACCGTCGACAGCAACGCCTACTACTCCACGGCCACGCCCACCCCGACGCCGACCGCGACACCCGCGGGCTGACCGCTCCGAACGACGCCCCGAGCGTACGGCGCGAAGCCTCTCCCACCGCCACCGGCATGGGTTCGGGCCGCGGGGTTACAATGCAGCCTCCTGCGTCCACGCCGTCCCCAGCCAGATGAGCGTAAGGAACTGCCCGACGCTGACCACCTTGTCGGAAGCGCCCATCAAGGCGGTCCCGTACGAGCTGCCGTGGCGAACGGTGAAGGTTCCGCTGAGGCTCGAGGGCGACACGGTGAGTCGTTGACCGATGAACTTCGCAGGCGCGAGCGGCCCGAGTGTCCGAGCGACTCCATCCTTCGTCCGTGCCAAGAGAAGGAGATTCGGCTCGATCGAACGCAGCAAACGCGCGGGATATGTCGATGTCTCGAGATCGCTACCGACGATCTCCAGAGCGGCGGAGGATCGTTGAGTCGTCGCATCTGCGGAGTCGGGAAGAACTCGCCACACGACGCTCGCTTTGGTGATCGCCTCCTGCACTCGGAAGAGGTTGTCGCTCGCCCACGGCTGCTCGAAGGTGACGTCGAAGTCGGCTCGCTGCGTCGAGGACTCGCAATGGAACGGTTGGGGGCCGACGGCTGTCTGGTAGTCATTGGATGCCGAGAGCCGTCCCCTGTAACGGATGTCCGAACCTGCGGAGTATGCGATCCGCGGTGTATCGGTCGCGGCAGTGACGCCTTCCGCGTTGATGTCGGCTTCGATGATGAGCTGTGAGTTGAGAGCTTCCATGACCGGACCCGTGACGGACGATCCGAGGTCGACGGTGGCGTTGCTGATTCGCGCTCGCCCGTTGACGATTCGCGCGAGCTGCCCGGCCCCCTGCGCGTAGAGACCGCCGACGTGCAGGTTCGAGCGGTCATCTCGCTGGCCAGCGCTTTGATGCCCCGTGCCGTGTACTTCGACATTCACCACCCGCCGCGTGTCGATCGTTCGCAGGTTACTGACGTAGTGCTCGCGTGACTCCGGGGCGGTGCCGTCGCCCGAGCCCGTAGTGTCGTTGAACACGGTCACAGCATTCTCGCAACCGATGACGGTCGACCCCACCACTCGGTGCTTCTCGCCTCTCAAGGCGAAGCCCGTGTGAGCGCCCGGGGCGCCGACCACGGTCGCCCCGTGGAACTCGATTCCGTAGGAGCCGTGATGCGTGTCGAGGCCTGAGTTGCCCGCCGCTGTGACCTGCGCGCCGAAGATCTTCGCGAGCATCGTCCGCCCATATAGGGCGAGGTCGCCGTTCACGCCCACTGATGCAGCAACATCGGTCCATCCGTGGCGACCGTCGAGGGTGCGGCAATCGCGAGCGCGACCGTGCATCGAGCCCTGGTCGACAATCCCGTATCCCACGATCGAGGGGGAGTTCTCGGGCGCGTTCATCGCGTACTTGACCAGCTGCCGTTCGACGAGATACCCGAAACACGACCTCATCATCACCGGCTGCCCGACCTCGCGAAGAACGACCTGATCCAGAACCGCCGGTTGAATGAGGTTGGTGCATCTGATCGCGCCTCCGACCACCCGGCCGTTGAACACGTCGTCCGAAACGTCCCATGTGCCGCCGAGGAAGGCCACCGAACCCGGCGCAAGACGGGCCACACGTACGTTGTCCTGGTAAGCGTCGATGAGCGTACTCACGAGGTCGAGAGTGGTCCCGTCCACTCTCAAGACCGTGGCGAACTCGCCGATGCGTGGGATCGATGTGGCGCCCGCCGCGTAACGGGCGGTGGGCGCGGGATCGTCCGCGACGACCTTGACGACGTCTCCCCTCGACCACCCGCGTGCCTCACCCAGCGTGAGACGCGAGAAGCTGTACGTCTGGCCGTCCAGCACCATCGAGGCTGTGGTCACCGCGGACACGGAAGTCGGCGACTCGAGCGAGCCTGCAGCGCGCATCAGGAACCCGTTGTCCGAACTCCCCGATGTCAGGTCCCGCACGATCGTTGCGTCCCGCGCGTCGATCGTCAGGAATTTCGAGCCGGGAATCGATACGGCGGACTTGAAGAGGAATCTCCCGCGCAGCATGAGCGTCGCACCGACTGGCGCGGATGCGATGGCAGCGGTCAACCCCGCCGTCGAGTCCTCTGCCCCGGTGGCGTCGACGGCGTATCGCGGGGCGGCGACATCGATCGCGATGGGGTCCGTGATGGCGTGGATCGAAGAGTCGAGTGTCTCCTCTTCGGTGACCTCCGCCCTCGGGCGGTTCCCCGAAGCGAGTGCGATCGACGGCGCTCCCCAGGCCGCCGCGGTCAGAACGTTTCGACGCGAAAAAGTCCCCATGATCCCCCCAGATGCGTGACGTACGCCACACCTTAGGGGTAGCGCGGTCTCGGAGGCGAGTCGTCGAGGTCGCTCGCTCGGGTCGATGCTTCACGCTCGGCGAACGAGGCTCGCGCGTCGCAGCCTGTGAGGCTCGAACGCTTCGGCGGAACGCGAGTAACAGAGGAAGTGCCGGCTACAGGACTTGAACCTGCAACCCCCGTATTACAAGTACGGTGCGCTACCAATTGCGCCAAGCCGGCATGCCGCAGATCATGCGGCTCTGACGTGCGGTGGGATGGACCCACCATGGCCCGCACTTGGTCGGGACACCATCAGTGTATCGAGCTGGGTCGCACCTTCGCTTCGTCGGTGAGCACAGTGGTCAGCGCATCCCCACCCGCAGCCACCGCACCCCGTGCGCGGGGAGCGTCAGCCCGCCGGCCAGCGCGACGGGCTGCCCGGCGATGAGGTCGATGGCATCCGGTTCGAGGCCCGACAGGGTCAGGGCGTCGATCTCGACCGCGTGATCGGCGACGTTCGCCAGCACGAGCACCGCCGCGCCCGCGTCGCCGGGGCGCAGGAACGCCACGACCGCGTCGACGTGTGCGTCGAAGGCGATGAGCTCGTTGCCCGCCAGTTCGGGGGTTCCGCGGCGGACGTCGATCAAGCGGGTCAGCCGTGCGAAGACGCGGCCGGCGGCGGTCGTGGCATCCGTCCGGTCGGCGTAGTTCTGCTCGGGCCGGCGCGGGCGGTGCACCCACCGGCTGTCTCCGGCCTCGGCGGGATCATCACGGTACGAGTAGTCGTTGAGCTGCGCGACCTCGTCGCCCAGGTAGAGCAGGGGGATGCCGCCGGTGGACAGCACGAGGGCGTGCGCGAGGATCACGCGGTCCTCGCCGCCGGCGTCTCCGGCCTCGATGCCGGCGAGCGATGCGGTCGTGCCGGTGATGCGGGCGTCACCGGTGCGCGGGTTCTCCTGGAAGGGAACACCGCGCGAGAACGACCCATCGACGCGACTGACGTAGAAGTCGTTGAGGAACCGCCGGTGCGGGTACCCCTGGATGCCGAGCTCAGCGGCATCCTCGTCGGCGAACGTCCAGCCGATGTCGTCGTGACTGCGGACGTAGGTGACCCACGCCGTCCCCTCGGGGAGTGCGTGGCGCCGCTCGAGCGCCTGTTGCAGCAGCCGCCCGTCGCGCGTCGCCAGCGCTTCCCACGTCAGCGCCATCTGCAGCGGGTTGTACGACAGCTGGCATTCCTCGGGCGAGATGTACGAGATCACCTCGTCGGGGTGAACGATCGCCTCCGACTTGAACAGCAGGCTCGGCGCCGCCATGCGCAGCACCGCGTTGAACGCCTGCAGAAGGAGGTGCGCCTCGGGCAGCGACTCGCACGCCGTGCCCAGGCGCTTCCAGATGAACGCCACGGCATCCATGCGGAGGATCTCGACGCCCTGGTTGGCGAGGAACAGCATCTCGCCGGCCATGGCCTCGAACACCGCGGGGTTGGCGTAGTTCAGGTCCCACTGGAAGTGGTAGAAAGTGGCCCAGATCCAGCGTCCGTCGGGCAGCTGCACGAACGAGCCGGAGTGGTCGTCGGGGAAGATCTCGCGGGTGGTCTGCTCGTACGCGTCGGGCATCTCGCGGTCGGGGTAGATGAGGTAGAAGTCCTCGTACCCCGCCTCGCCGGCGACGGCCTTGCGGGCCCACTCGTGCTCATTGCTGGTGTGGTTGAAGATGAAGTCGACCACGAGCGAGATGCCCGCCCGGCGGAGTTCGGCGGCGAGGTCGGCGAGCTCCTCCACGGTGCCGAGGGCAGGGTTCACGCGGCGGTAGCTCGACACCGCGTAGCCGCCGTCGCTGTTGCCCTCGGGGCTCTCGAACAGCGGCATGAGGTGCAGGTACGTCAGCCCGAGCTCGCGGAAGTACGGGATGGAGTCCCGGATGCCGCTGAGCCCGCCGGCGTAACGATCGACGTAGCAGACACCGCCGAGCATCCCCTCGCCCTCGAACCAGTCGGGTGCGCTCGCTCGTTCACGGTCGACCGCCTTGAGCCCGTCGGGGCGTTCGGTCCACGACCGACGGGCGAGGTCGACGACGGATGCCAAGCGCTCGAGGCCGTCGGGCCGGTCGCCGTAGAGGCGGCGGAAGAGGTCGTGCAGTCGGGGGAGGTGCACCTCGACGCCGGCGAGGAACTCGCGGTCGGCGTGCGACGCGGTGAGATGGGCGAGGATTCCGGTCACGTCGTCGGAGCCGGCGTTGAGGTGAGGCACGGGGAAAGCCTCGCGCATCGGGCTCGGTCGGTCCATACGGCGCGCGGAGCCGTACGATCGACGACGGCCCCGTCTCCCCGCGGTGCCGAGGAAGAGGAACCATGACTCAGCGCCGATCACCGGGGATCGCCGTCGTCGGCGCCGTGCTGATCGGGTCGCTGACGGCGCTGCAGGCGCGCATCAACGGTTCGCTCGGCGCCGAGATCGGCGACGGGATCCTCGCCGGGGCGATCTCATTCGGCTCGGGCCTGGTCATCATGATCGTGCTCACGGCGGTGCTGCCGGCCGGGCGAGCCGGGTTCCGACGCCTCGTCGCCGGTCTGGGGGACCGCACGGTTCCCGTGTGGATGGTGCTCGGCGGTGCGGCCGGGGCGTTCACCGTCGCCAGCCAGGGGCTCGCCGTCGCGACAGTCGGTGTCGCCCTCTTCACGGTCGGGTTCGTCGCCGGGCAGACGACGGGCGGTCTGCTGCTCGACCGGTTCGGCTACGGACCCGGGGGAGTGGTGCCCGTCACCATCCCTCGAGTCGTCGGGGCGCTTCTGGCGCTCGCCGGTGTGGCCGTCTGCCTGGCGGGAGTGCGGGTCGGCGGCATCCCTCTGTGGATGCTCATCGTTCCGGTGATCGCCGGCGCGGGCGTCGCGTGGCAGCAGGGCACCAACGGCCGGTTGCGCGTGCGGGTGCAGAGCCCGCTGGCTGCGACCCTCGTGAACTTCGCGGGAGGGACGGCCGTGCTCGTCGTCGCGGTGGCCGTGCACATCGCCCTCGTCGGCGCGCCGCGCGCCGCCCCGACCGATCCGTGGCTGTACCTCGGCGGCGCTCTGGGCGTCGTCTACATCTTCTTGTCGTCCGTCATCG
>NZ_CAKKMM010000050.1:0-17436 GCF_918698205.1 Microbacterium sp. Bi128
CGGTGTAGGGGCGCGCGTCGGTACCGGCGGGGGGAGACGCGAGGATCGGATACGCCGTTCCCGCGACCACCCCGGAGCGGTCGGCGGCGCCCGTGTCGGCGAACACGGCGCCGTCGAGGTGCAGACCCCCTGTGGCGTCGGGGTCGACGTCGGCCGTGACGGTGCCGCGAGTGGGGTCGTCGGTGTCGGTCGTGAGCGTCAGCGTCCCGCCCACCCGGGGAACACGGATCGTCGCAGCCTCGGCGAGGTACTGCTCGGCGCGGTCCTGGATCGCCGCACTGTTCTCAGGACTCGCGCGGCGCATGATGTGGTCGATCGCGGCGCGCAGGGAGTCGCCCTCGTACCCCCACGAGTGCAGCGTCGTGTCGCGGTCCACGATGGCCTTCACCGCCCAGCCGACGCTCGCGGCCTGCACCGGATCATCGGTCTGCCCGTACGTGGTCACGAGATGGTTGATCGACACGAGTTGCTGGGGCGACAGCCCGGTGGTCTCGGTCTGGATGCCGTGATCGGTCGTCGGACCGGTCGCCACCGGCAGTCCGGGGTGGATGCAGTACGTGTGGACGTCGCCGACGGCCATCGAGCCGTGCCAGCCGGTGGATGACAGCGGCGCCCACGTGCCGAAACCGGTGCCCCGGTCCGCGGCGTGGGCCGGGGCGGTCAGGAGGGCCGGAGCGGTAAGTGCAGCGGCGGTGGCGATGATCAGCGCGAGTGCGGTCGAGGTCGCACGGCGGCGCCGGCGCGGAGGAGGGTGGTGCATCGGGTGTCCCTTCGGTCGAGGAGACTCGATCCTGCGACGTCGGGCCGATCCCGCGATGGCCGAAAGGGCCGATCCGTGGACGGATCGACCCTTTCGTTCGCGGGGGAGAAGCGGTCAGCGCGGCAGCAGCGTGAGCAGCGTCGCCTCCGGCCGGCACGCGAAGCGCACGGGCGCATAGATGGAATGCCCGAGTCCGGCGCTGACGTTCAACGGCACGGTGCGTGCGCCGTGGGTCCACTCGCTCAGTCCGCGTGCCTGGTCGAGCGGCAGATCGCAGTTCGACACGAGGGCCTTGCGGCTGAACGGCACCCGGACCTGACCGCCGTGGGTGTGCCCGGCCAGCAGCACGTCGGCACCCAGCTCGACGAACCGGTCGAGCGTGCGGCGGTACGGCGCGTGCATCACACCGAGCGTCACGTCGGCGGCATCCAAGGTCGAGAGCACCGGAGGGATGAGCTCGGGCTTGTCCCAGTTGCGGTGCGCGTCGTTGACCCCGAAAGCCGTGAGGCGCACGCCCTTCACCTCGAGGGACACCGCGGTGTCGTCGAGGATGTTCCAGCCGAGGTCGTCGGTGAAGAACCGGTCGAGCGCGTCGACGTCGAGATGCTTGTGCGCCGGGAGGCTGCCCGACGGCCCGAGGAAGTAGCGCAGCGGGTTGCGCGGCGACGGTTCCTGGTAGTCGTTGGAGCCGTGTACGACGAGCCCGGGAACTCCCCGGAGCGGAGCGAAGGCGGTGCGGATGCCGGTGAGCCCGTCGCGGTGACCGAGGTTGTCGCCCGTGTTCACCACGAGATCGGGCGAGAGCTCGATGAGCCGCGCCATCCACTCCTGCTTCCGGTGCTGCCACGGCGCCATGTGGGCGTCGGAGACGTGGAGCACACGCACGGCGTCCGCACCCTGGGGGAGGACGCGGAGCGCGTGGTACCGCACGGTGAACAGGTAGCGCTCGACGCCCATGCCCCACACGGCGGCCCCGACAGCGGCCGCCCCCGCGACCCCGAGGGGTGCGAGGGCGGCCTTCACGAGCGGACCCGTCACGGGCATTCCTTCGCGACGATCTCCAGCGCGATGCCGGTGTTCTTGTTGGCGGAGCTGTTGGCCGCGGGGTTCGTCCCCGTCACCTGGCCTTCGGCGGGCGCCGAGCCCTCCTTCTTGCAGGAGCCGACCGAGACGTTCCCGTAGCCGGCCGATTGCAACGCCGCCCTCGCGGCGGGGACGCTCTGTCCGGCGACGTCGGGCACGGTCCCGCCCTGGCCGTTGCCCGGACGGATCGTGATCGTCGAGCCTGCCGGGGCCGAACCGCTCGGGTTCTGCTCCGCGACGCGGTCGCCGCCGAACTCGGCGTCCACAGGGTCGCCGACCGTCACCTGGAAGCCGGCTCCCTGAAGGGTGGAGCGTGCCTCGTCGAGGCTGCGGCCGACGACGTTCGGCACGTCCTTCTGCACGGTGCGGAGAAGATTCGACGCGGGATCGGGGAACCGGTCTCCGCCGTAGAACTCGTTCGCGGCGCCCTGGATGTCGCGGGCGAGCACGTAGCGCATGTCGCTCAGCTGGAGGCCGTTGGAGTAACGGCCGAAGAGGTCCACGGTGCCGTTCCAGTTGCCCACCCACACGGCCGTGGTGGTGTTGGTCGAGGACTCAATCATCCAGGTCTCGTGACCCTCGTGCGTACCGGTCTTGCCCATCACGGGAGTGCCGTCGAACGGGTTCGCGGACTGACCGGTGCCGCCGCCGGTCATGACGCCCTGGAGCGCGTACGCGGCGGTCGCCGCGACCTCGGGGGTCAGAACCGTCTCGCACTTCCGGTCTGGGATCGGGCGCTCGGCGCCGTCGGCATCCGTCACCTTGTCGATGACCTTCGGCTGGCAGTGGCTGCCGCCGTTGGCGACCGTGGCGAAGGCTCCGGCCATCGCGATCGGAGAGACGTTGTCGCTGCCGATGACCTCGTTGGCGTTGGCCATCAGGATCTCTTTGCCGTCACCGCTGGTGACGCCGAGCTTCTTGACCACCTTGGCGATGTCGCACAGGTCGAGCTGGGCGGCCATGGCGAGGTAGCCCGTGTTGAGCGAGTCGCGGGTGAACCGCATCGGCGTCCCGTAGTAGCCCTGATTGTTGGCGAAGTTGTTGATGCGGACGTTGCCCGGGTTGATCCAGTCGCCCTGGCACGAGTTCTTCATGTTGGGCACCGGCTGCAGACGGCCGTTGAGCTGCTCGTTGAGCGAATGCCCCTTCTCGAGCCAATCGACCAGCGTGAACAGCTTGAAGGTCGATCCGGCGTTGAACCCGATCGATCCGCCGTTGGTGGAGTCTCCGGCGAAGATGATCGAGTTGTACGACGGGTCGGACTGCTCGGGATCCTGCGTGAACTTGGTGTTCTGCGCGATCGCGAGGATGCGGCCGGTCTTGGCCTCCACGTTCACCGCCGTGGCGCCGAACTTCATGCCGTCGAGGCTCTGCGGCGTGTTCTCGTTGATCGTGTTCTGCGCGGCATCCTGCATGCGCCAATCCAGCGTCGTCTGGATGGTCAGGCCGTCCTGGCGGAGGGCGCGCACGCGGTCGTCGACCTCGGCTCCGAAGGCGGGGTCGTTAAGGATCGTCGAGACGACGTACTGGCAGAAGTACGGGGCACGCGAGGTGCCGCAGCCCTGGTCGGTCGAGGTCAGGTTCGGCGTGATCGGCTCGACCGCGAACTGCACGTACTGCTCATGGGTGATCTTGCCGTCGGCCTCCATGCGGCTGAGCACGTAGAGCTGTCGGCCCTTGGTCTCGCTGTACCCGTCGGCGGCGGCGACGAGCTGTTCCTGAGTGATCTCGCCGTTGTCGCGGAGCGTGTACAGCGCCTGGATCGTGCTCTGGTCGACGTCGTCGATGGATCCGTCGGGCTGCTTGTTGTAGGCCGTGCCGTCGTTGTCGAAGATCGACCCCTCGGGGCGGTCGATGCGGAAGCGGTTCGGGTTCTGCACCATGCCGGCGAGGATTGCGGCCTGGCCGACGTTGAGGTCGGCGGCCGAGACGTTGAAGTAGCGCTTGGCCGCAGCGTCGATGCCGTAGGTCACCCCACCGAAGTTGGCGATGTTGAGGTAGCCGAGGAGGATCTGGTCCTTCGTGTACTGCTTCTCGAGCTGGACCGCGTACCGCATCTCCTGCAGCTTGCGCTGGTAGCCCTCGACGCCGTCGGCCTGGATGGCCTCGAGCGCGCACGCCTGCAACGCCTCGTCGCGCGTCTGCGCCGGAATCGCCGGGGCCGTGTCGGTGGCCTCGACGGCGTCGGTCGCGCGCGCGTCGCGCTCGCAGCGCTGGACGAGCACGTTCTTCACGTACTGCTGGCTGATCGATGATCCGCCCTGCGTCTCGCCGCCGGCGGCGTTGCTGAGAAGGGCGCGCGTGGTTCCGATGAGGTCGACGCCGCCGTGCTGGTAGTAGCGCGGGTCTTCGGACGACAGGATCGCGTCGTACATGACGGGGTTGACCTGGTCGAACGTCACCGGCGAACGGTTCTGGTCGTAGAACGTCGCGAGCACCTCGTCGCCGGCCTTGAGCGTCGTCGGCAGCATCAACTGGTCGGGCTGCAGGTAGCTCGGCATGTTGTCGAAGATCGTGATCGCGCTGGACGCTGCCAGACCCGAAACGGCGATCGCCGGGGTCACCGCTGCGGTCACGAGGACGCCGGCGGCCGCGCTCAGGCCGACGAGGCCGACGATGCCCCCGAGGGCGCCGCTGGCCGTACGTTTGTTCTCAGGCATAGGCTTGATGCTAAGCGACGTTGCTGGGCGATGCCTTGAAAGGCGTGCGCTCGCGCGCGTACGCGTCCACCCTCTCGCTCGACCGCCGAGCCGACCCGCCGGGAGCCCCGATGACCACGTGGGAATACCTCACCACGCCGCTGCTGATCCACAACACCGCCGCGATCCTCAACAACTGGGGCAAGCAGGGGTGGGAGCTCGTCCAGGTCGTCACCGGCCCCGAGGGTGGCCTCGTGGCGTACTTCAAGCGTCCCGTCGGCGGGGGCGAGGCCAACGCGGGCCTCGGTGCCGCCGCGACGGCTGCGCGCCAGTTCGAGGGCCAGCAGTGAGCGTCTCGGAGCGCCTGGCCGCGCTCGGCGTCGAGGTCCCCGGCGTCGTCCCGCCCGTGGCGTCCTACATCCCCGCAAAGCGTCACGGCGACCTCGTCTACACCTCGGGTCAGCTGCCGATGGTGCAGGGCGCGCTCCCCGCGACCGGAAAGGTGGGCGACACCGAGGGCCTGGTGTCCCCGGCGGATGCCAAGGACTTGGCGCGTCAGTCCGCCCTCAACGCCCTCGCCGCGGCGGCGGCGCTCGTGGGCGGTGTCGACGCGATCACCGGCGTTCTGAAGATCACCGGGTTCGTGGCATCCGTTCCCGAGTTCACCGGACAGCCCGGTGTGATCAACGGGGCGAGCGAGTTCCTCGGCGAGGTCTTCGGCGAGGCCGGCGCCCACGCGCGCTCCGCCGTCGGCGTGCCCGTGCTGCCGCTCGACAGCCCCGTCGAGGTCGAGGTCGTCTTTACCGTCTCCTGATCACCGCGTCGCGACGAATCACCGCGTCGCGACGCTGCCGAACAGGCGCGCGATCGGCGCGAGCACGAGCGGTCGGGCGGCGATCCATGCTGCCGCGATCACCGCGAGGGATGTCGCGAAGAGCGCGACCCCGAGCCACCCGTCGCCCTCCTGGGCCGCGTACATGTGGGTGAGGTTCCGTCGCGCGCCCGTGGCGAGCACGAGTCCCACGTGGACGATGGTGAACGCGACGAAAAACAGCATCACCGGGTAGTGAACGGCGCGCGCCCACTCGAGGGGGTAGGCGCGGTTCAGACGGGCGGCGTCGCGCGGCCAGACGCCCGACATCCGGACGCCGGACACGATCGCCAGCGGCGCCGCGACGAAGGTGATCGCGAAATACGCGAGTTGCTGCAGCGCGTTGTAGTTGAGCCACCCGTTCTCGGTCGGCCAGTCGAGCGACACGTACTGCAGGGCGGCGCTCACCGCGTTCGGGAACACCTCCCATGAGGTCGGGACGATCCGCATCCACTGCCCCGTGAGGAACAGCAGCACCACGAAGATCACACCGTTGGCGATCCAGAGCACGTCGAGCGCCTGGTGGAACCACAGGGTGAGGCTGATCTTGCGCTTCGGATCCCGGCGCGGCGACCAGAAGGCCGAGGGGCGTTTCTGGTGCCGCACCTGCAGCCCGGAGCGCACGATCAGCACGAGGAAGAACGCGTTGAGGAAGTGCTGCCACCCCAGCCACGCCGGCAGGCCGACCGGCGCGGTCTCGGGGAGCGGGTACTCGCCGGGGTAGGCGGTGAGGAACTCCGCGACCGCCGGGGTGCTCACGAGCCAGCGCGTGAACAGCACCGTCATGCCGGCGGCGACGGCGACGGCCGCTCCGCCGACGAGCGCGACGGCGGTGCGCTGGCTCGAGGCGTCTGCCTCCGGCTCTGGCCTGCGCTCGCGTCCGATCCGTTCTGCGCGCAAGGCGCTCCACCGTGCTGCTGCCGCGGTCGGGACGACCGACGTGCGCACGCGCAGGGGTGGGCGCGGGCCGATGGCAGCCGGGAGCTCGACCTCGAGCAGACCGGATGCCGCGGGCTCGACGCCGCGGGCGCCGGATACCGCGGACTCGCGATCCGTCGGCCGGATCGCGGCGGGCGGCCAGGGCTCGCCGCCGGGGGCGCGGGGAAGGCCGCGCCGGAGGGCGAGTCCGGCGGTGCTGGCGGCGCCCACCGCCGCCGGCACCGTGACCTCGGGGACGGTCGCTTCCGGAGGATCGACCCGCGGAACGGGGGCCGCGGCCGGCTCGGGCGCCGTCGCGGCGGCGGCAGCCCTCGGTGCCCCGTCCTCCGCCGCGGGCCAGGGCTCGCCGCCGGGCACGCGTGGCAGGCCGCGGCGCACGGTGGCGGTCACGATCTCTTCGCCTCGAGCGCGGCGAGGGCTTGCGGGACCACCGTGAACACGTCGCCCACGATGCCGAGGTCGGCGATGGCGAAGATCGGCGCTTCGGGGTCCTTGTTGACGGCGATGATCGTCTGCGCGGTCTGCATTCCCGCGCGGTGCTGGATCGCCCCGCTGATGCCGAGAGCGACATACAGGCGTGGCGACACCGACACCCCGGTCTGCCCGACCTGCGCCGCGGCGGGGACGTACCCGGCATCCACCGCCGCACGGGAGGCGCCGACGGCGGCCCCGAGGGCATCGGCGAGGTGCTCGACGAGGGCGAAGCCCTCCACCGAACCCAGGCCGCGCCCGCCCGAGACGACGGCGGCGGCGCCGCGCAACTCGGGGCGGGTCGAGGACGCGACGAGAGGCTCGACGTGGTCGACCGTCGCGGCGGGGACGTCCGACGGCAGAACCTCGAGGGTCTCGACGGCCGCACCGTCAACCCCGGTGGCGCGGGCGTCGATCGCGCCCGGACGCACCGTGACGACGAGCGGTCCGAACGTGGAGGCCGAGGTCACGTCGTACCCGCCGCCATACGCCGAGTGCCGCGCGAGCACGCCGAGGTCGTCGCGCTCCACGCCCACGGCATCCACGGCCACCGGGAGACGGCGTCGCGCGGCGAAGCGTCCGGCGGCGTCGCGGCCGTCGACCGAATGCGAGAGGAGCACGGCCGCGGGGGACACCCGTGCGAACGCGGCATCGAGGGCGTCGACGACCGGCACGGTCAGCCGGGTGCGGTCCGGGCGGGCGAGGAGCACGCGCTCGGCTCCCGCGGCGATCGCCTCGCCGGACGCGACACCGTCGTCGTCCCCGACGACCAATGCGACGGCGGTGCCGATCGCGCGGGCGGCGCCGAGGAGACCTGCGGCCGATGTCGTCAGGCTCCCCGACGGGGTCGTCTCGAGCAGAACCAGGATGTTCTCGGTCACGATCGCCCCCTCACGCCAGTCGGTTCTCGAGCAGGAACGCCGCAAGTCTCTCGCCGGCGTCGCCCTCGTCGACGATCGTGGTCCCGGCCGCACGGGCAGGGCGTGCCGCAACTGCCGTCATGATCGACCACGGAGTCCGGGCGGGGTCGGCATCCATCCCCAGGTCTGCGAGCGAGAGCGTCTCGAACGGCTTCTTCTTGGCCGCCAGGATGCCCTTGAACGTGGGGAAGCGGCCGTCGGGGAGCGCCTCGGTGATCGAGATGACGGCGGGGAGGGGCGCCGACACCCGCGCGGTGGCCGTTTCGGTCGTGCGCGTCCCCGACACGGCGGCATCCTCGATCTCGACGGCCGACAGCGATGTCGCGTGCGGCACGCGCAGATGCTCCGCGAGCATCGCGGGGAGGACTCCACCCGCCCCGTCCGTGGAGAGGTTGCCCGCGATGACGAGGTCGAAGCCCATGCGCGTGACCGTGGCCGCGAGCACCTCGGCGGTGAGTGACACGTCGGCTCCCCGCAGGGCGTCGTCGACGACGTGCACCGCGGAATGCGCCCCCATCGCGAGGGCCTTGCGCAGCGTCGCCGTCGCGGACTCCGGTGCCATCGTGACCGCGACGACCTCGGCATCCGGATGCCCGTCGGCGAAGGCCAGCGCGACCTCGAGGGCGCGTTCGCCGATCTCGTCGAGCACGTGCGCGCTCGTGTCACGCCGTGCCAGCCCCGTCACGAGGTCGAGTGTGCGCTCGCCCCACGTGTCGGGCACGTCTTTCACCAGGACCACGATCTTCATCGATCTCTCCTCGTCCGATCCCGCCGCGTCGCGGGATCTGCGTCACGGCCCCGGGTGCGGGGCCTCCTCGCGCGCCCCGGGTCGGGGCGGAGAGGTCACTGCGCCTCTTCGTCGCGGACGGCTGCCTCCCGCTCCGATTCGGTCGCCACGTAGCCCTCGATGTGCCGCTCGTCGACGCCGTTGTACGCCGACAGCGGCCGGATGAGGGCATTGGATGCCGTTTGCTCCATGACGTGCGCCGTCCACCCGGTGACCCGCGCGGCGACGAACAGCGGCGTGAAGGTGAGGGTGTCGAACCCGATGAGGTGGTAGGCCGGTCCCGAGGGGTAGTCGAGGTTGGGGTAGATGCCCTTGCGCCCGACGAACTTGCTCTCGAGCGCGTCGTACAGCTCAGCCAGGTCTCGGGCGTCGTAGTGGTCGACGAGCGTGTCGAGCGCGGCCTTCATGGTCGGGACGCGCGAGTCGCCCTTCTTGTACACGCGGTGCCCGAAGCCCATGATCTTGCGCTTCGCCGCGAGCGCGTCGTCCAGCCAGGGCCCGACGTTCTCGGCCGTGCCGATCTCGTCGAACACGTGCATCACGGCCTCGTTGGCACCGCCGTGGAGGGCGCCCTTGAGCGCACCGATGGCGCCGACGACGGCCGAGTACAGGTCGGCGGTGGTCGAGGTGATGACGCGCGCCGTGAAGGTCGACGCGTTGAACGAGTGCTCGGCGTACAGGATCATCGAGACCGTGAACGCCCGGGCGACCACCTCGTCGGGCTCCTCGCCGAACGTCATCCACAAGAAGTTGCGCGAGTAGTCCAGGTCGGAGCGGGGCTCCACGAGCTCCTGCCCGCGGCGGCGACGCTGGTCGTAGGCCACCATCGCGGGAATCTGGGCGAACAGCAGCTTGGCCTTGGCGAGGTCGGATGCCGCGGAGTTGTCGGCCACCTCGGCCGCCGGTGCCGACGCGCCGAGCACCGAGACGGCGGTGCGGACGACATCCATCGGGTGGGAGTCCAGCGGCAGCAGGTCGATCGCGGTCCGCACGGCCGGATCGAGCGCGCGGTGCGCGCGCTCGAACTCCGCGAAGGCGCGGGATTCGTCGGCCGTGGGTAGATCGCCGGTCCACAGCAGCAGGGCGACGTCTTCGAACGACTGGGTCGCAGCGAGCTCCTGCACGGGGTAGCCGCGGTAGAGCAGGCTGTTGGTGTCGGGGTTGACCTTGCTGACGGCGGTGGAGTCCACCGTCACCCCGGCCAGGCCCTTCTTGATCTCGACGTCGGTCATGCTCACTCCTTCGTGACGGTGAAATCGAACACGTTCGCGTCGAACCGCGAATACTGCTCGTAATCGATGAGGTCGTACAGGTCGGCGCGGTGCTGCATCTCGCCGAGTTTCTCGCGCAAGTGCCCTTCGGATGCCAGGGCATCGAGGCCGCGTCCGGCGGCCCCCATCGCGAGGCGCAGCAGCGACACCGGCCAGATGACCATGTTCACCCCGACGTCGCGCAGCTGATCGGTGGAGAAGAGGTCGGACTTCCCGAACTCGGTCATGTTGGCCAGGATCGGCACGTCGATCGCGGCGCGCATCGCGGCGAACTCGCCGAGGTCGCGCATCGCCTCGGGGAAGATCGCGTCGGCGCCGGCGTCGACGAGGGCCTTCGCGCGGTCGATCGCGGCATCCAGGCCCTCGACCGCCCGCACGTCGGTGCGGGCCATGAGGAGGAAGTCGGGGTCGCGCCGGGCGTCGACGGCGGCGCGGATGCGTTTGATCGCGGTGTCGGCGTCCACGACGCTCTTGCCGTCGAGATGGCCGCAGCGCTTCGGGTTGACCTGGTCCTCGATGTGGGTGCCCGCGAGCCCGGCGTCTTCGAGCGTCTGGATCGTGCGGGCGACGTTCATCGGTTCACCGAAGCCGGTGTCGGCGTCGATGATCGCCGGGAGCTCCGTCATCCGCGCGATCTGCTGACCGCGCCCGGCGACCTCCGTCAGCGTCGTGAGGCCGATGTCGGGCAGGCCGAGGTCGGCCGAGATCACCGCGCCCGAGATGTAGACGCCGTCGAAGCCCTTCCGCTCGATGAGCCGTGCCGACAGCGGGTTGAACGCTCCCGGCATCCGCACGAGCTCTCCGGATGCCAGCTTCTCGCGCAGCGCGCGACGCTTCTGCGCCGGGGTGGCCTGGGAGTGCAGCATCAGTTGCCTCCCGTGGGGCGTGCGAAACTCCTGAAGAACGGCGCCGTGCTGGGTCGAGCACCGCGGAAACGCGCGGACGCCGCGCCGCCGAGTGCAGGAATGTCAGGAGTTATGCACGTCGCGGGTCCGGACCGGCGCATCAGAACAGGCCCTTCGGGGCCGGCGCGAGTGCCAGGACGCCCGGCTTCGCGACGATCGAGAGCTGCAGCACCTCGTCGGGGGTGAGCTCGGGCAGGCGCTGAGCGAGGTCGAGGAAGCGCTCGATCTCTTCGGGGGTGAGCACCGGCTCGGCCAGCAGCCGGAACTTGCGCACGTAGTCCTCGCGGACGAAGGGACGGGCGCCGAGCGGGTGGGCGTCGGCGACGGCGATCTCGTCCTCGACCACCGTGCCGTCGGTGAGGGTAATGACCACGCGGCCACCGAAGGCCTTCTCGTTCGGATCCTCGGAGTGGTAGCGGCGCGTCCACTCGGCATCCTCGGCCGTCGTGATCTTGTGCCACAGGGCGACGGTGTCCTCGCGGCCCGCACGCTCGGGGGTGTACGAGTCGACGTGGTGCCACGCGCCGTCCTGCAGGGCGACGGCGAAGATGTAGGGGATCGAGTGGTCGAGCGTCTCGCGTGAGGCGGTGGGGTCGTACTTCTGCGGGTCGCCCGAGCCCGAACCGATCACGTAGTGCGTGTGATGGCTGGTGTGCAGGACGATGGATGCCACGTGCGCGGGGTCGCGAAGCTCCGGACGCGCCGTACCGAGGCGTCGGGCGAGGTCGATCCAGGCCTGCGCCTGGTACTCGGCCGAGTGCTCCTTGGTGTAGCTGTCGAGGATGGCGCGTTTGGACTCGCCGTCGGCGGGCAGCGGCACGTCGTAGGTGGCATCCGGTCCGCCCAGCATCCAGGCGATCACCCCGTCTTCGCCCTCGTAGATGGGGGAGGGGCTGGTCTCGCCGCGCATCGCACGGTCGACGGCCTCGACCGCCATCTTCCCGGCGAAGGCCGGGGCGTGGGCCTTCCACGTCGAGATCTCGCCCTTGCGGGACTGACGCGTGGCGGTGGTGGTGTGCAGGGCCTGCCCGATGGCCTGGGAGATCGTCTCCTGATCGAGGTCGAGCAGGGTGCCGATGCCCGCGGCGGCGGAGGGGCCGAGGTGGGCGACGTGGTCGATCTTGTGCGTGTGCAGCGAGATCGCCCGCACGAGGTCGATCTGCACCTCATACGCCGTCGCCAGGGCCCGGACCACGGCGGCGCCGTCGCGGCCGGCGTGCTGGGCGACGGCGAGCACGGGCGGGATGTTGTCTCCGGGGTGCGAGTAGTCGGCGGCGAGGAAGGTGTCGTGATAGTCCAGCTCGCGCACGGCGACGCCGTTCGCCCACGCCGCCCACTCGGGGCTCGAGCGGCGCTCCAGCGTGCAGCCGAAGACGGTGGATCCGACGCCGCCGATCGAGACGGCGTGGTCGAGGGCCTGCTGCCGGGCGGCGCTCACGGGGCGACGGGTGAGTGAGGCGGCGGCGACGGCGGCGTTGTCGATGACGCGGTTGATGATCATGTCGACCACGTCGTCGCCGACGCCCACGGGGTCGACCGCGATGCGCGCGAGAGCCCACGCCAGCTGCCCCTCGCGGGCGAGGTTCTCATCGCTGCGGTGGACACGGAGGTGGTGGGTGATCGTCATGCGGGGACCTTTCGGGCGGGGGCGGCGTCGTCGAGGGACTCGAGGATGCTCGTGAGGGCGTTGTGCAGGTGGACGTGGGTCGCGTGGGCGGCGAGGTCGGCGTCGCCGGCGGCGATCGCCGCGGCGATGAGCCGGTGCTCCGACACCGAGGCGGCCAGCCGTTCGGGCTGGTAGCGGGCGAGACGGCGGACGCGCACGAGGTGGGTGCGGACGGTGCGGAGCGCCGAGGTGAGGTACTCGTTCGCGGCGGCCTCGTCGAGCGCGGCGTCGAAGCCGGCGATGAGGCCGTAGTAGGCGTCGCGCGCGGCTTCGCCGTCGAGGCGGGCCTCGTCGAACGCCTCGACCAGCGCGGCGAACCGCGGGGCGTCCGGCGAGGTCGCGGCCAGTCGTGCCGCGGTCTCTTCGAGGGCGCGCCGCACGACGAAGAGGGCGCGGATGTCGTCACGGTCGACGTCGGTCACGACCGTCACGCGCGGTGAGGCCTGGGCGACGAGTCCGTCGGCGATGAGGCGGGCGAGGGCGGTGCGCAGGGGAGTGCGACTCACGCCGAGGCGGGCCGACTGCTCGACCTCGCCGAGGACGGTGCCGGGAGCGAGGGCTCCGGTCTGGATCTCTTCGAGGAGCGCGGAGTAGGCGCGGTCACTCGCACGCATGGCATCCCTCCTCCCCGTCGATCTCCTCAGTGTATACACAAGGCAGTTCCCCCGACCCTGATCGGCTCCCGTTTGCGTCGGCCGTATACATAGAGCGAGGGGTGTGGATGCCAGAGCTGCGGCATCCACACCCCTCGGGGGCGATCTACTTCACCTGGGCGCTGATCACGCTCATGACCGCCGTGTCGGCGAGCGTCGTCGTGTCGCCGACCTCGCGGCCCTCGGCAACGTCGCGCAGGAGGCGGCGCATGATCTTGCCCGACCGCGTCTTGGGCAGTTCGCCCACGATGTAGACGTCGCGGGGGCGGGCGATCGGGCCGATCTGCTCGCCGACCCATTTGCGCAACTCGTCGCCGAGGCCGTCGACGCCGTTCTTCTTCAGGTAGCGGCTCTTGATGATGACGAACGCGACGACGGCCTGGCCGGTGGTCTCGTCGGAGGCTCCGACGACGGCGGCCTCGGCAACGCCCTCGTGTCCGACGAGCGCGGACTCGATCTCGGCGGTCGAGAGGCGGTGGCCCGAGACGTTCATGACGTCGTCGACGCGACCCAGCAGCCACACGTCGCCGTCGTCGTCGAGGCGGGCACCGTCGCCGGCGAAGTAGTAGCCCTTGTCGGCGAACTTCTGCCAGTAGGTCTCGATGTAGCGGTCGGGGTCGCCCCAGATTCCCCGCAGCATCGACGGCCACGGCTCGGTGATGACGAGCAGTCCGCCGTTGCCGTGGCCGACGTGCTCTCCGGCGTCGTCGACGACATCGATCGAGATGCCGGGGAGGGGTACCTGCGCTGATCCGGGCTTGGTCTCGGTGACGCCGGGCAGGGCCGAGATCATGATCCCGCCCGTCTCGGTCTGCCACCACGTGTCGACGATGGGGGCGCGGTCCCCGCCGATGATGTCGCGGTACCAGACCCACGCTTCGGGGTTGATGGGTTCGCCGACCGATCCGAGCAGCCGCAGCGACGACAGGTCGAAGCTCTGCGGAACGTCCCGGCCGATCTTCATGAACGAGCGGATCGCGGTGGGCGCGGTGTAGAACACCGTGACGCCGTGGTCCTGGATGAGCTCCCACCAGCGACCTGGGTGCGGGGTGTCGGGCGTTCCCTCGAAAAGCAACTGCGTCGCGCCGTTCGCCAGCGGGCCATACGTGACGTAGGTGTGGCCGGTGATCCAGCCGATGTCGGCGGTGCACCAGTACACGTCGGTCTCGGGGTGGACGTCGTGGACGACCCGGTTGGTGAACGCCGCCTGCGTGAGGTAGCCGCCCGAGGTGTGCAGGATGCCCTTCGGCTTCCCCGTCGTGCCCGAGGTGTAGAGGATGAACAGCGGGTTCTCGGCCGGGAACGCCTCGGCCTCGTGCTCACCCGAGGCCTGCGGCACCACGTCGTGGTACCAGACGTCACGATCGTCCGTCCACTCGACATCGTTCTCTCCGCGCTTGACCACGAGCACGTGCTCGACGGTCTCCTGGATGCCGGACCCGTTGCGGTCCGCCAGGGCTTGGTCGACCGCGGGCTTGAGGGGAGAGACCTTGCCCTTGCGCCACCCGCCGTCGGCGGTGATGACGAGCTTGGCGCCGGCGTCGTCGATGCGGGAGCGCAGGCTGTCGGCCGAGAATCCGCCGAACACGACGGAGTGCACGGCGCCGATGCGGGCGACGGCGAGCATCGAGGCGATCGCCTCGGGGATCATCGGTAGGTAGATCGCGACGCGGTCGCCGCGCTCGATGCCGAGGTCTTGCAGCACGTTGGCGAGGCGCTTCACCTCGTCGGTGAGCTCGGCGTACGTGACGTTGCGCTGGTCGCCGGGCTCGCCCTCCCAGCGCAGGGCGATGCGGTCGCCGTTTCCGGCCTCGACATGGCGGTCGAGGCAGTTGTAGGTGACGTTCAGCTCGCCGTCGGCGAACCACTCGGCGAACGGCGGGTTCGACCAGTCGAGCACCCGGGTGAAGGGCGTGTGCCAGTGCAGTTCGCGGGCTTGATCGGCCCAGAACCCCTCGCGATCGGCGGCCGCACGCTCGTACAGACTCGCGTCTGCGACGGCGTTCGCGGCGAACTCCGCCGACGGGGCGAAACGGCGGGTCTCGTTGAGGAGATGATCGATCTGGCTGCTCATCTGGCGCTCCTTCGCGGTCGAGGCACGGCGCGTCCTCGCGCCACGGTCACGCTATCCGTGCCGGCGAGGCCCGGCCACCTCCGATAGTTGGGATCCGCCTTGAGCGAAACACCTGATATATCGCTCGCCTATCGAGCGATTCGAGTTGGTGTGGGGTCTTTCGGGTCGTACGCTAGTTTCCGCTTGGACTTCGTTCCGGCAGCGCGTCGGGGGGAGCCCCCCAATTTTTCCCCGGCGCGTGGCGGCATCCCTCGCCCCCCATTGACGGGATGCCGCCTCTTCTTTTCTCCGGCGGTGGCTTTCCGGCTTTGCCCGGGACGCGGTCGATGTCGATCGCTCCTTCTCCCCAGGGCCTCGATCTGCGGGACGGTCCACGGATTCGCGTTTCGGCCCCGCGCCGCAGCCGGCGACTTTCGTACCGTCGTCGACGTGACCTCCCCCCGTCTGTTCTCTTTGCCGACATCCCCGACGCCGCGGCATGCGGTGCCCGCCGCGATTCCTTTCGCGTCGGCGGACCCCGCGCTCGCCTTCCTTCGCCCCTTTCTCGACGATCCCGACGTCACCGATCTGTTCGTCAACGGCGAGGACGGGCTCTTCGTCGACCGTGGCGAAGGCGCGGAGCGTGTGGTGGGCTGGCGCGCCGGCGAGGGCGAGGTACGGCGCCTCGCTGTGCGGCTCATCGCGCTCGGTGGTCGCCACCTCGACGACGCCTCACCGTGCGTGGACGTTCGGCTGGAACGGGGTGTGCGGGTGCACGCTGCGCTCGCGCCGATCGCCGCACGCGGGACCGCCATCTCGATCCGCGTGCCGCGGTGGGACGCGCCCGACCTCGATGAACTGCAGCGTGCGGGGATGTTCCCGGGCTCGATCCGCCGTCGACTGGACGAACTCGTCGATGCGCGGTCGAACCTGCTCCTCACGGGCGCGACGGGCTCGGGCAAGACAACCCTTCTCTCTGCGCTGCTCTCGCGCGTTCCTCCCTCGCAACGCATCGTCACGATCGAAGAGGTGGCCGAGCTGCGCCCACGGCACCCCCACCACGTCGCTCTCGAGGCGCGACAAGCCAATCTCGAGGGTGCCGGCGGAATCGATCTGGGGCGTCTCGTGCGCGAAGCCCTGCGCATGCGACCGGATCGGCTCGTGCTGGGGGAGTGCCGGGGGCCCGAGATCCGCGAACTCCTCCTCGCACTGAACACCGGCCACGACGGTGGGGCCGGAACCCTGCACGCGCGCGGGCTCGCCGAGGTTCCGGCCCGTCTGGAGGCGTTGGGGGCGTTGGCCGGGATGGACGCCACGACCCTTGCGCGCCAGGCGGTGAGCGCGCTCCACGCCATCGTGCACGTCGAGCGCATCCCTGGCCGCCGCCAGGTCGCCGGGATCGGTCGCCCGATCCTGCGTGGCGACCGGCTCGCGATCGACGTGGAGCAGCTCCCATGAGGGCGGGACCCCGTTCCACCGCCGACGCCGAAGTGATCGAGACCTCCATGAGACTCGCCGTCCTCCTCTCCGCGGGTGTCACCGCCGGAGTCGCGTGGCGGCACGTCGCCCGAGACGGAGAGCCGCTGCTCACTCGAGCGGCGCTCGCGGCCGAGACCGGCGGTGACGTGGCCGCCGTTCTGCACGCGGGTGGGGCGGCGTGGCCCGAGATCGCGGCGGTATGGGCAGTCGCGGTGGAGGTGGGCGCACCGCTCGCCGACACACTCCGCTCCGCGGTCGCTGCTCTGCGGGATGCGAGCGAGGTGAAGGCCGAAATACGTGTCGCCCTCGCCGAACCCGCCGCCACGGCCCGGCTCCTCACCTGGCTTCCGCTCCTGGGGCTGCCGCTCGGATATGCCCTCGGCCTGGATCCGCTCCGCGTGCTGCGCGAGCCAGTGGGCGGATTCTGCGTGGTCGCGGGACTCGTGCTCGTCGGCCTGTCGCACGTGTGGGCCGGGCGGCTCGCCCGCCGCGCCGCGCCACCCGAGGCGATCCCGGGATGGGATGCCGAGCTCCTCGCCGTCGCGTTGTCCTCCGGCGCGTCGATCGAGCGCGCGCGTGCGCTCGTGGCAGCGGGGAGCCGTGAGCGCGATGCCGGCTCGGAGGCCGCGATCGACGCGGTTTTCGACCTCTCCGTCCGCGCGGGAGCCCCCGCCGTCGAACTGCTCCGCGGCGAGGCGTGGCTCGCGCGGCAGCGGGCCCGTACTCGAGGGCGCGAGAGCGCGGCGCGGCTGTCAACACGCCTGCTCGTGCCGCTCGGCGTGTGCACACTCCCTGCCTTCGTCCTCCTTGCCGTCGTTCCCGCCGTCCTCGGCATCGTCCGGACCACCACCGTGCCGTTCTGACCGGACGCGCCTTTCCCGACCCGTGCCCACCGCCCTCGCCCCCCCACAGAGAAAGAGGTATTGATGTTCACCCTCC
>NZ_CAKKMM010000051.1:0-17192 GCF_918698205.1 Microbacterium sp. Bi128
GCGTCGGGCGGTGCTGTGCGGCAGGTATCCGAGCTGATCGATCGCCTGCTGCACTTTCGCGCGGGTTGAGGGGCGGACGTGCTGATAGTGGCGGACGACGTTCGACACGGTCTTGATGGACACGCCGGCGAGCGCGGCGACGTCCTGCAGCGTGACCGTCACGGCAGGGATCCCCGGTCGACGAGGGTCATCTCGAAGCCGTACAGGTCGGGGCGGTAGCAGTGGTGCCCGTACTCGACGGCGGCTCCGTCGGCGTCGTAGGCGGTGCGGTCCATCGTGAGGACGGGTGCTCCGCGGCCGATGTCGAGGAGTTGGCCCTCGTCGACGGTGGCGCGTCGCGCACCGATGCGTTGCCGCGCCACCCGCAACGTCACTCCCCGGGCGCGGAGCTGGTGGTAGAGGCCGTTGTCCTTGAGGGTTTCGGCGGTGATGTCGGCGAACGTCTCGGGCAGGTAGTTCTCCAGCACGGCGATCGGCGCCGCGTTGGCGAAGCGGACTCGACGGATCTTGACGACCCTCGCCTCGGGGTCGAGTCCGAGCTGCGCGGCGATCTCCGGAGCCGCGTGGGCCAGCGTGACGTCGAGCACTCGAGTGGAGGGCACCCGGCCCGAGCGTTCCAGGTCATCGTGCAGGCTCGTCAGGTCGATCTGCCGAGCGACCGACCCGTGGACGACCTGCGTGCCGACGCCGCGTCGGCGGACGAGGAGGCCCTTGTCGACGAGTTCCTGGATCGCCCGCCGCACGGTGGGGCGCGACAGGGAGAGACGCTCGCTCATCGAGACCTCGTTCTCGAGACGCGCGCCCGGGGGGAGCGAGCCGCCGGCGATCGCTGCCTCGAGGCCGGCGGACAGGCGGACCCAGAGCGGCGAGGACTGAGTCATAGGCTGAAGCAGCTGCTCGACCGGAAGAACCACGGTCTCTCCGCCGTCGGTCATGTGATCCCCGCCCTCATCCGAACTGACATGATGGTCACTATGTCATGTTAGTACAAATGCCCTCCAAATCGTTGACGGCATTTTCCAAATGTCCTAACATGGTGGCGGGATCAGCTGACGGATCGGCAAAGCAGCCGACGGGGTGACCCAGGAGAGGCATCGCAATGAAGCGCACATATGTTGCCGCTGCGTTCACGGCCACCGTGGTCGCCGCGGCGGGGCTGACCGGTTGCTCCTCGGGAGGCGGCGACGCGACCGACGGTCCCGTGACGATCACGATCATGGAGACCAAGCAGACCAACATCGATGCGATCGGCAAGGAGATCCCGGGCTTCGAGGCCGAGATGGCCGCGCAGGGCAAGGACATCAAGGTCGAGCTGATCGCGGACAAACTGACCGACGAGCAGTTCATGACCAAGATGACTCAGCAGCTCACCGCCGGCCAGGCGCCCGACCTGCTGGACATCGGCGAGAACATGGCCATCTCCTGGGCCTCCGCGGGCTACCTCGCCCCTCTCGACGGATACCTCGAGGCGTGGGACGGCTGGAGCCACTACTACCCCGCGGTCAAGGAGGCGATGGTCCGTCAGGACGGCCAGATCTACAGCATTCCGTCGGGAGCGGGTGTGTTGAACCTGTTCTACCGCAAGGACATCCTCACCGAGCTGGGCATCGACACGTCGCAGCCCCAGACGTGGGACGACCTGATCGAGCGTCTGGTCGCGGTCAAGGAGAAGACCGGCGGCACGCCCATCGTCATCCCGGCCGGTACCGCGTGGGGCGGTGGCACGTGGGGCGAGGGCTTCCAGCCCCTCCTCGGCGGCACCGACAAGGACTTCTACGACTCCGAGACCGACACCTGGGACCTCAAGAGCCCGGGGTGGCTCGCGGTGTTCAACCTGTACGCCGAGCTCGCTCAGAAGGGTCTGCTGCCCGTCCAGGATCTGCAGAACCCGAACCCCTGGGAGCCGACCAAGTACACCAAGTTCCCCGAGGGCGAGATCCAGGTCGCGGCGCAGGGCACGTGGGGCTGGAAGTTCGACTGGGGCCCCGACGGAGCGGCTCCGATCGAGGGCCTGACCGAGAAGGTCTCGACGTGGCAGTTCCCCGGCCTTCGTCCGGGCGACAAGCCCTACGGCTGGAGCAGCACGGGTGGCGGCTACGCCATCACGGCGGAGTCGAAGAACAAGGACGCCGCGTGGGAGTTCATCAAGTACCTCTCCACGGGCAAGCCTCTCGCGGAGCAGCTCGTCGCCTCGGGCGCCGCATCCGCCCGCGACGACCTGAACGACGTCGCGCCGTACTCGGAGGAGCCGCAGCTGCTGCAGGCCGGCGAGGACCTCTCGGAGAGCGTGTTCGTTGTCACCGGTGACGGTGCCGCCCAGATCGGTCAGGCGGTGGCCACGGCCACCGAGATGATCCTCAGCGGGCAGGCGAACGGCCAGCAGGCCTACGACGCGTTCGTCGCCGACGCGACGGACCTGCTCGGTCCGAGTCTGGTGAAGCAGTGACCTCGACGCTCTCCGCGTCCGTGTCGGCGGCGGCCTCCGGGCCGTCGCCGACACGGCGTCGCTCCCGCAATTGGCCCCTGATCCTCCTCCTGCTGGGGCCTTCGTTCCTCCTGATCGCCGTCTTCATCCTGCTGCCGGCGGTCTACAGCATCTATCTGGCGTTCACGAACACGCAGCTCACGGGCTTCGCCGCGCGGAACCCGCAGTTCGTCGGCATCGACAACTTCGTCTATCTGCTGACCAACGCGGACTTCCTCAGCTCGCTCGGGCAGACCGCGAACTTCACGCTGTGGAGCGCGATCATCGGACAGACCGTTCTCGGGATGATCGCCGCGATCCTCCTCAGCCGCCCCTGGCTGCGCGGGAAGGGCTTCTTCGGCGCGGCCGTTCTGATGCCGATGGTCGTTCCCGAGGTGGTCGCATCCCTGGCCTGGGCGAGTGTCCTCTCCAACAGCGCCGAGGGCACGCTGAACCGTCTGACCGGCCTGTTCGGTGCAGAACCGACCTCGTGGCTGCAGGTCGTGCCCTTGACGTCGATCATCATCGTCAACATCTGGCGTGGTGTGGCCTTCGCCATGATCATGTTCCAAGCGGCACTGGAAGACGTTCCCGCCGAGCTCATCGAGGCGGCCCGTATCGACGGCGCGAGCGCCGTCCAGGTATTCCGGCACGTGACCCTTCCGCTCATCCGCGGGCCGGTGTTCCTCTACCTCCTGCTGACGACCATCAGCACGATCGGCGTCTTCGGCCTGGTCTACTTCCTCACGCAGGGAGGACCCGGCGGGCAGACGCGCCTCGCCGCGATCTACATCTACGAGCGTGCTCTGCAGTTCTCGCAGATCGGGATCGGCAGTGCCGCGTCCATCATCCTGCTCGTCATCGTCCTCGTCCTCGGCGTCGTGTACGTACGCCTGGCGAAAGTGGAGGTCTGACATGACATCCGTGGTCTCCCGTCCTCCCCGGACAGCTCCCGCCGCCCCGCTGCCGAAGATGCGGCGTCGGCCCCTGTCGCCGATCGCGACCGTCCAGCGGACGCTCGGCTACATCCTCATCTCGCTGATGGCGCTGTTCTGCCTCGTGCCGTTCGCGTGGGTCGTGTTGAGCGCCGTGGATGCCAAAGCCGGACCGACCGTCCAGTGGCCGGCGTTCACCTTCGACAACTTCATCGCGTTCTTCACCGACGCCGGCACCCCGCTGCTGCTCATGAACAGCCTCATCATCGGCGTCAGCGCGACGGTGCTGAACCTCGCTCTCGGCCTCGCCGGCGGATACGCCCTCGCGCGTTACCGGTTCAAGGGGCGTCGCGTGTTCATGTTCGGCATCCTGCTGATCCGGGTGATCCCGGCGCCGGCGACGATCGTCGCGCTGTACCTGATCATGGTCAACGTCCACCTCTCGAACACCCTGATCGGTCTGATCATCGTCGAGGCGGCCTTCCAGCTCCCGGTCACCCTCTGGCTCTTGGCGGGTACCATCGCGGCGGTGCCGATCGAACTCGAAGAGGCCGCGTGGATCGACGGGAACTCCCGTCTGCAGGCCATCTGGCGGGTCGTCCTGCCCCTGGTCGGACCGGGCCTGGGAGCGGCGGCGATGCTCAGCTTCATGAACGTGTGGGGCGACTTCCTCACGCCGCTCGTGCTCCTGCAGAGCTCGGAACTGTACCCGCTCTCGATCGGCCTGTTCCGCGCCTTCAGCGAGTACAACCAGGTCGACTGGGGGCTTCTGGCCGCCAGCGCGATCGTGTATCTGGTTCCCCCCGCAATCCTCTATATCTTCGTCCGCAAGCACTTGCTGCGCACGAGCCTGGGCGGTGCCGTCAAAGGATGAGTCACATGTTGGAGAACAGCTCGGCCCAGCCTCGCGAAAGGCTCCCGGTCGTCGTCGTGGGCGCCGGCGCCATGGGCGGGGAGTGGCTTCGCATGCTCGCCAGCTCTTCGTATGCCGAGCCCGTGGGCGTCGTCGACCTGAACGTCGACCTCGCGACGCGGACGGTGTCCTCGATCGGACTGCACGACACCGCGGTGGGATCGTCCCTCGCGGATGTCGTCGAACGATCGGGGGCCCGTGCGGTGATCAACGTCACCGTGCCGCAGGCGCACCGCGTGGTCAACGAAGAGGCGATGCGCGCGGGTCTGCCCGTGCTGTGCGAGAAGCCGTTGGCGCCGACCGTGGCCGAGGCGCTGCTTCAGGTCGCACTGGCAGACCTCACCGGTGAGCTCCTCATGGCGAGCCAGTCGCGCCGCTACTTCACCCATCTCTCGGCCTTCCGCGACGCCACCGCGCAGCTCGGCGCGCTCGGCGCGGTGCACGCGGAGTTCTTCCACGCCGACCACGAGCCCGGCTTCCGCGAGCAGATGGCGCACCCGCTCCTGGTGGACATGTCGGTGCACCACTTCGACATGCTCCGTTACCTGACCGCCGACGAGCCGGTCGCGGTGCGCTGCGTGTCGTGGAACCCCGCCTGGAGCTGGTTCGCGGGCGACGCCGCCGCGACGGCGACGTTCGACCTGGCATCCGGGGCCCGGTTCGTGTATTCCGGCAGCCGGTGCACGCCGGGCCTGCAGACGTCGTGGAACGCCGACTGGCACATCTACGGCGCGCAGGGCGCGGCGAGCTGGGACGGCGACCACCTCGTCCGGGTGGACGCGGGGGATGCCGACTTCGAGATCTCCGAGCGGAGCGAGGGGATCCAGGGGGCGCTGGAGGAATTCGTGAGTTCGCTCATGTCCGGCCTCACGCCCCAGAACGAGGTCCGGACGAACGTCCTGACCCTCGCGATGGTGGAGGGGGCGATCCGCAGCAGCGAGCGCGGGGGCGACCGCGTCGTCCTGGAGGAGCTCCTGGAGGACTCCCTCGCCCAAGCCATCGCCGACGAACAACGCGACGACGTCGCGGACCTGCTGCGCTCGTGGCCGAGTGCAGCGGAAGCCATAGCCACACCGGCCTGGGGGAGTTCCCCGCAGTCCGTCTTTCCCGCGTCAGGAGGCGCCCGATGACATCGACCCCCACCCGTTCCGAGACCGTCCGCGTCGTCGTCTGGGGTGAGAACCGTCACGAGCAGGTGAACCCCGTCGTCCGGGAAATCTACCCCGACGGAATGCACTCGACCATCGCCGAGGGCATCACCCGCCTCCTCGGCGACGAGGTGACGGTGTCGACCCGCGTCCTCGATGACCCGGAGCACGGCATGACCGAGGAGACCCTCGCGGAGACCGACGTGCTGCTGTGGTGGGGGCACACCGCGCACGAGGAGGTCTCGGACGAGGTCGTCGAGCGCATCCAGCGCCACGTCCTGGAGGGCATGGGGATCATCGTGCTGCACTCCGGGCATCACTCGAAGATCTTCCGTCGGCTGATGGGCACGACGTGCAGCCTGCGTTGGCGCAACGACAACGACCGCGAGCTGGTTTGGACGGTGGACCCTCGGCATCCGATCGCCGAAGGCGTGCCCCAGCCGCTCATCATCCCCGGCCAGGAGATGTACGGCGAGTTCTTCGACATCCCCGAACCCGACGAGCTGGTGTTCATCAGCAGCTTCTCCGGCGGCGAGGTGTTCCGCAGCGGAATCACGTACCGCCGCGGCCACGGGCGGGTGTTCTACTTCAGCCCGGGCGACGAGATCTACCCGGTGTACCATCACCCCGATGTGCAGCGCGTCATCGCCAACGGCGTCCGCTGGGCGCGGCCGCGTCACGCGCGCGAGTCCTACCTCGTGACGCCGATGTACCTCACGGGCGATTTCGACCGGCCCGTGCTGACCTCGCCCGACGGCCTGATCGACTACTACACCCGCGAGCTCATCGCGCCGCGCGAGTCCGGAGCATGACCGACGACTCGAACCCGAACGGGCGCGCCCGCCTGGATGCCGAGACGCTGGCGCTGCAACGCGTTCGGCGCTTCACCCGGTTCCGCATCCAGCCGGCGCTCTATCGCGACCGCCGCGCGGTCGAGATCTCGGCGTGGCGCGTCGGCGGGGAGCCCGTGCCGTTCGCGGACGCGGTGACGCACGAGTACGAGCCTTTCGACGTCGGTTCGGCGTGGGGCCGTGCGTGGGACACGGTCTGGTTCGACGTGCGCGGGGAGGTGCCCTCCGACTGGATGCCGGAGGAGGCCGAGCTCGTCGTCGACCTCGGCTTCTCCGGTGAGCAGCCGGGCTTCCAGGCGGAAGCGACGGCCTATCGCCCCGACGGCACGATCGTGAAGGCGATCGAGCCCTTCAACGCGTGGGTGCCGCTGCCCGAGCCGGGACCCTTCCGGCTGTTGCTGGAGGCCGCGGCGAATCCCATGATCCAGGTTCCGTACGAGTACGAGCCCACCGCGCTCGGCGACCGCGCGACCGCCGGCGACGAGCCCCTCTACCGCCTCGAGCGCGTCGAGGTGGCTCGGCGCGATCTGATCGTGTGGGAGCTCCTCCAGGACGTGGTGACGCTCGACGGCCTCGTCGACGTGCTCCCGCGCGACGGCGTCCGGCGCGCGGACATCGTGCACGCGCTCGAGCGCATGGTCGATGTCATGGATCCCGACGACATCTCGGGGACGGCGGAGGTCGGGCGAGCGGCGCTCGCTCCGGCCCTCGCCGCCACGGCGGCGGGGAGTGCTCTGCGGGTGTCGGCCGTTGGCCACGCCCACATCGACTCGGCGTGGCTGTGGCCGACCCGCGAGACGGTCCGCAAGGTCGCCCGGACGTTCGCGAACGTCCTGGACCTGCTCGACCGGGACCCCGAGTTCGTCTTCGCTGCCTCCTCCGCCCAGCAGTACCTGTGGCTGAAAGAGAGCCAGCCCGAGCTTTTCGCCCGTGTCCGAGCGGCCGTGGCCGCGGGACGTTTCCGTCCCGTCGGCGGCATGTGGGTCGAGTCCGACACCAACATGCCCGGCGGCGAGGCGCTCGCCCGGCAGTTCGTCATGGGCAAGCGGTTCTTCCTCGACGAGTTCGGGGTGGAGAGCGACGAGGTGTGGCTGCCCGACTCGTTCGGCTACAGCGCCGCGCTGCCGCAGATCGCGCGCGCGGCGGGGGCGCGGTACTTCGTGACGCAGAAGCCGTCCTGGAACGAGACCAACCGCCTTCCGTACTCCACCTTCGAGTGGGAGGGCATCGACGGTTCGCGCGTCTTCACCCACCTTCCGCCCGCCGAGACGTACAACTCCGACCTCGGCGCGCTCGACCTGGCCCGCACCGAGCGGGTCTTCAGCGAGAAGGGCACGGCTCGAGAGGTGCTGGGCCTGTTCGGCTGGGGCGATGGCGGAGGCGGTCCCACGCGCGAGATGCTCGCGCAGGCGTCGCGCAAGCGCGATCTGGAGGGCTCGCCCCGTGTCCGGCTGTCCGACCCGCACTCGTTCTTCGAGGCCGCCCGCGCGGAGCTGACCGCCCCTCCCGTGTGGGTGGGGGAGATGTACCTCGAACTCCACCGGGGCACCCTCGTCTCGCAGCAGAAGACCAAGCGCGGCAACCGCCACAGCGAGGCCCTCCTGCGCGAGGCCGAACTGTGGTCCGCCGCGGCGAGCCTCTTGCGCGGCGTTCCCTACCCGGCCGCCGAGCTGCGGGAGGCCTGGCGGAGCGTCCTGCTCCTGCAGTTCCACGACATCCTGCCCGGCACCTCCATCGCGTGGGTGCACCAGGATGCCGAGGCCACCTACGCCCGGGTCGCGACGGCGCTGAACGCGATCATCGATGCGGCGCTGCGCGCGCTCGCCGGCGACGGCGACGTGCCCCTCGCGGCCAATGCCAGCCCCTACGCCCAGCGGGGAGTGGCCGCGATGTCCGTGCAGCCGGCCGTCGCCGCGGCGACGGCGACGCCGCGCCGAGACGGCGACCTGCTCGTCATCGAGGATGCGGCGCTGCGCGTCGTGATCGACGGGCGCGGCACCTTCGTCTCGATGCGCGACCTCGTGGCCGATCGTGAAGTGCTTCCGGAGGGCATGGCCGGCGGTGTGCTCCAGCTCCTCCGCGATACGCCCCGCGAGTGGGATGCGTGGGACATCAACGAGGAGGACCAGAGATCAGGGGCCGAGCTGCTCACCCCGGTCGCGGTCGAGATCGACGGCGACGCCGTCGTGGTGCGGCATGAGGTCGGCCGTTCGCGGATCCAGATGCGCGCGACGGTGGCCGACGGGCGCGTCGACCTCGCCTTCGACATCGACTGGCGCGAGTCGCAGAAGCTGCTGAAGCTCGCCTTCCCGTTGGACCTGCGCGCCGACCGCGCGGCATCGGAGATCCAGTTCGGGCACCTCCACCGGCCCATCCACCGCAACACCTCGTGGGACTCGGCGCGCTTCGAGACGGTCGCGCACCGCTGGGTCCACGTCGGCGAGCCCGGGTGGGGCATCGCGATCGCGAACGACGTCGTCTACGGTCACGATCTGCGAACGGTGCAGGCACCCTCGAACCGACCGATGGTGGTGGCGCGGCTCTCGCTGCTGCGGGCCCCGCGTTATCCCGATCCGAGCGCCGACCAGGGCGTCCACTCGTTCACCGTCAGCCTCCGACCGGGAGGTATCCCTGAGGCCGTCGTCGACGGGTACCGACAGAGTCTGCCGTTGCGCACGCTCCGCGGCACGCCGCTGGCTCCGCTCCTGGAGGTCTCCCACCCGGCGGTCGTCGTCGAGGCGGTCAAGCTCGCCGAGGACGGCAGCGGTGATCTCGTGGTGCGTGTGTACGAAGCCCACGGAACCCGCGCGCACGCGACCGTGACCACGGCGGTCGAGTGGGACGCGGTGGAGGTCACCGACCTCTTGGAGCGGCCCACCGGCGACACGGTCGACCGCGGTGCCGCGCCCCGCTCGGTGGACCTGCACCTGCGCCCGTTCGAGCTCCGCACGTTGCGATTCCGTTCCCCGCGCCCCGTGGCGTGAGGACGACACCCGAAAGGCCCCCGATGACGGATGCACTGATGACGGCACCTTCCCTGCCCCGCACCGGAACGACCCCGGACGTCTTTGTCCACCTCTCCTCCGCGGGCGTCAGCCTGGTGCTGGATGCCACGGAGCAGAGGCTGCCCTCGATCGTCCACTGGGGCACCGCCCTCGGGTCGCAGACCCTGGACGACGTGACCTCGCTCGCCCTCGCGGCCCTCGAGCCGCAGTCCGGCAACGTCGTCGACGCCGCCGTGCGCGTGGCGGTCCTGCCGGAGCACCACGCCGGGTGGGAGGGGAAGCCCGGTCTCGTCGGTCACCGCGACGGCAGGTCATGGTCACCGCGGTTCGTGCTGGAGGGCGTCGAGATCGACGGCTCCGCCGTCTCCGACGCAGGACTGGTCGAGACCGGTGCGGCGTCGCTCGTGTTCCGCGCGCACGACGCCGAGGCGGGGCTCGGCCTGATCCTCGAGATCGAGCTCCTCGCAAGCGGTCTGCTGCGCACACGAGCGGAGGTCCGCAACGCCGCCGAGGGCATCTACACCGTCGACGACGTGAACCTGGCCCTGCCCGTTCCCATCCGCGCGCGGGAGATCCTCGATTTCGCCGGCCGCTGGAGTCGGGAACGCGTCCCCCAGCGCCGCGACCTCGTGGTCGGCATCCACGAACGAGAGGGGCGCAAGGGGCGCACGGGTCCCGAGGCGGCGACGGTGCTGAGCGTCGGCACGCCCGGGTTCGGGTTCTCCTCCGGCGAGGTCTGGGGCATCCACGTGGGCTTCAGCGGGAACCACCGCCACTACGCGGAGCAGCTGTCGGCGGGCGCGCAGGTCGTCGGTGGGGGAGAACTCCTCCTCCCGGGCGAGGTCCGTCTTGCGGAAGGAGCGACCTACCGGACGCCGTGGCTGTACGGCGCCTACGGGGACGGCCTGGACGAGCAGGCGCATCGCTTCCACCGTTTCCTCCGGGCGCGCCGAAGCCACCCGACGCGGCCGCGCCCGGTGACCCTGAACGTCTGGGAAGCGGTCTATTTCGACCACGACGTCCCGCGTCTCCTCGATCTCGCCGACCGCGCCGCCGCGCTCGGAGTCGAGAGGTTCGTCCTCGACGACGGGTGGTTCTCGGGACGCCGTGACGACACGAGCGGTCTCGGCGACTGGACGGTCGACCAGGAGATCTGGCCCGACGGCCTCACCCCGCTGCTGGAGCGCGTGACCGCGCTGGGCATGGAGTTCGGGCTCTGGTTCGAACCGGAGATGGTCAACGAGAACAGTGAGCTGGCCCGCGCCCACCCCGAGTGGATCATGCAGACCGGCGGGCGACTGCCGATCCGGGGTCGCAACCAGCAGGTGCTGAACCTCGGGATCCCCGAGGCCTTCGACCACGTCCTCACCCACATGACGGACATCCTGGCCGCGCACGACATCGCCTACATCAAGTGGGACCACAACCGCGACCTCATCGACGCGGGGACCTTCCCCACGGGTGTGGCCGGCGTGCACGAGCAGACCCTTGCGACGTACCGCCTGATGGACGAGCTCAAGCGCCGGTTCCCCGCGCTCGAGATCGAATCGTGCTCGTCCGGCGGCGCGCGCGTCGACCTCGGCGTCATCGAGCGTACGGACCGGGTATGGGTGAGCGACTGCATCGACCCGCTGGAGCGCCAGCAGATGATGCGGTGGACGATGCAGTTGATGCCCGCCGAGCTGCTCGGCTCCCACGTCGGGTCGACGGTGAACCACACCACCGGCCGCTTCCACGAGCTGTCCTTCCGGGCCGCCACCGCGCTCTTCGGTCATTTCGGCATCGAGTGGGACCTCGCCAAGGCCACCGACCGTGAGAACGCCGATCTCGCCGAGTGGATCGCGTTCTACAAGACGCACCGGGCGCTGCTGCACTCCGGCGACATGATGCGCGCCGACACGGTCGACCCCGCCTTCCAGGTCTACGGTTCGATCGCCCGTGACCGGTCGGAAGCCCTCGTCTTCCTGGCTTTCCTCTCGCGGTCGACGATCTCCCCGCGCGGCCGATTCACCGTGCCCGGCCTCGACCCGGACACCCGCTACCGGGTCACGCCGGTCGTGGTCGGTGCCCCCGACCACGGCCGTGCCGATCCGCTGTGGTACGGCGACGGCTCGGGTGTCGTCCTGAGCGGTCGGGCGCTCGCCTCCGCCGGCCTGCACATCCCGGGGTCGTTCCCGGAGAGGGTCGTGATCTACCGGATCACCGCGGAGTGAGGGCGCAGAAGGACCGCTCCCCGCTGCACGCCGCCGCGCGTCAGCGGTGGTCGCGCCAGGAGTGCTGCGGGTCGTAACCGAGCAGGCGCCGCGCCTTGTCGATCGAGAGCAGGGTGCCGGTGCCGTCGAGGTCGCCACGCGTCTCGACGTTCGGGAACACCTCGGCGACCAGTTCGGCGTTGGGGCGGGTCGTGACCGTGTCGGCGGCCGCGATGATGAAGCGGTCGAATCCGGCCGGGGCGCTCTCGAGTGCGCGCTGCACGGCTTGCGCGCCGTCGCGCGCGTCGATGTAGCCCCACAGGTTCCACTTGCGGGCGCGTGCGTCGGCGTCGAACGGGAACTCGGCGTAGTCCTCCGGCACCATGACGTTCGAGAACCGCAGCGCCGTGATCGACAGTTCCGGATGCCAGCGGACGAGCTCCGTGGCCAGGTGCTCCTCGAGCACTTTCACGAGGGAGTACACCGACTCGGGGCGCGGAACGTAGTCCTCGTCGACGGGGATGTAGGGCGGGTCGATGTCGAAGGGCAGCCCCAGCACCGTCTCGCTCGAGGCGTACACGATGCGGTCGATGCCCAACCGGACGGCGGCCCAGAACACGTTGAACGTGCTCGTCATGTTGTTGTGGAACGTCGCGACGTCCGAGCGGATGCCGGGGGCCGGGATCGCACCGAGGTGGACGAGCGCGTCGATCCCGTCGTGCTGATCGTTGACGCCCGCGAGGGCGTCGATGACCTGGCCGTAGTCGGTCAGTTCCACCTGGACGAATCCGGGTCCGCGCTCGCCGCGCACGTCGAGGCCGATGACATCATGTCCGGCCGCGCGGAGTTCGCGGGCGACGACGGTGCCGAGCTTGCCGGAGGAGCCGGTGAGGGCGATACGCATGGACGTCCTTCGTTCGGGGGTCCTGCACGACGTTACCGGCGCGCGGGCGCGGCGGGGCCGAGAGGCCCTCGACGCACGGCAGGAGGGATGCCACGAGTTCGTCCTTTCGTCAACCTCGCGCGCGGGAGGACGACGAGTGCTTCGCTAGGTCACGAGCCGACTTCGCGCATCGCCACGAATACACGGCCAGCGACATCTGACAGGAAACCGGCATGAGCTCTTTGTCCTCCGCGACCGACGCCTTCCTCGCGTCGCGCGCGGCCGACGGTGATCAGATCGCCTTCGGCGTGCTGGTGCGCCGCCACGCCCCGTTCCTCGTCGCCTTCGCCACCAAGCTCACCGGGTCCCGCGCCGATGCCGACGACTGCGTCCAAGAAGCCCTCATCACCGCGTGGCGACGGCTTCCCGACCTCGCCGACCCCGCCAAGGTCCGCAGTTGGCTCACCACGATCGTCTCGCGCAAGGCCACCGATCGCCTGCGGGCGCGGAAGATCTCGGAGCAGATCGACGAACAGATGGTCTCGGTGGGGGATGACCCCGAGCGCTCCGTTGTGGCATCGTCGCAGATGGACGCCCTGAAGAAGGTTCTGGCCGAACTTCCCGAAGAGATGCGTGTCGTCTGGGTCTTGCGCGAGATCGGCGGACACAGTTACGACGAGATCGCGACCGAGGTCGGTGAGACTCCGGCGACGGTGCGCGGGCGCCTGGCTCGGGCGCGAAAGACCGTGTTGGAACGCATGCAGGAGTGGAGGTGATCGAATGAGCGATGACGTGGATGACGTGGGCGGCTCGGGATACTCGCTCGAGGACCTCTCCGCATACCTGGATCGTGGCCGCACTCCGCGGATCCCGGCGATCGAGCGCAACGCCGAGTGCCAGGCTCTGCTGGCCACTATGGAGCGCATGGGACGGATGTCCCGCGAGATCGTCGAGGAACAGGCCGCGGAACCCCTGGCGGAGTCCTGGTACGACGAGATCATGCGCGAAGTGATGCGGGAGTTCCGCGCGGGCCGTGACATCCCGCTGGCCCGTACCCCGGACGGCACGCAGCTCGTGGTCACCGAGGGCGCGCTCTACGAGGTGATCCGCTCGGTCGGCGACGACATCGAAGGGGTGCTCGTGGGGCGCGTCCGCATCGATCAGATCGAACCCACCGCGCCATTGGATGTGCGGGTGAACGTGAGCGTCCTGTTCGGTTACCCGATACAGGACACGGTGGATCTCATGCGCGACGGCATCCGGGTGGCGATCGAGCGCCACGGCGAACTGCGGGTGGGGCGTGTGGACATCACCGTCGGAGACGTACATCTGGAGGGGGAGGACGAGGGATGACGGATACCGCTGCCGAACTGGCCCCGCGCATCGACCTGGCCGTGACCGCGGTCGTCGGCGTCCGTGAGACGTACTCCGCACGCCCGATCGTGGCGCGCGCGTACGAGCGCGTGGCCGACGTGGAGGGGTCGCTCGCCGCGGTCGACGAGACCGCCGGAGCCCGCGCGATCACCGTCTGCATCGGTGTCTCCCGCGGCGACGACGGCGCCGCGGTGGCATCCGCCGTCGCCGAGGCCGTGCGCGGAGCCGGTGCTGCGCCGTCCGACACCGTGCGCGTGCGGGTCGCGCGCCTGGTCGCCCCGCGAACCTGAGAGAGGTCGCGTCCACCTCTCTGCGCGGCGGAATACGCTGGGAGCATCGATTCCCGCCTCTCGGAGGACGAATGCCTGCGCAACCCGTGATCGCCGTCGCCGGATCCACCGGAGCCGTGGGAGGTCGCGTCGCGCGTGACCTCGCCGCCCGCGGCATCCCTCAACGGCTGCTCGTGCGCGATGCGGCCCGCGCGCCGGAACTCGAGGGTGCCGAGGTGCACGTCGCCGGCTACTCCGACGCGGCGGCGGCGGCATCCGCCCTCGCCGGGGTCGAGACGCTCTTCATGGTCTCCGCCTCCGAGTCGGCCGATCGGGTCGAACACCACCGCACCTTCGTGGAGGCCGCGGCGCGGGCCGGGGTGCGCTCGATCGTGTACACCTCGTTCCTGGCCGCGGCGCCCGATGCGGTCTTCACGCTCGGGCGCGACCATGCCGTCACCGAGGAGATGATCCGGGCATCCGGCATGTCGTGGACGTTCCTCCGCGACAACTTCTACATGGACATGATGGAGCTCTTCGCGGGCGATGACGGTGTCATCCGAGGCCCGGCGGGCACCGGCCGGTGCTCGCTGGTGTCGCGCTCGGACGTCGCCGCGACGGCCGTCGCCGTGTTGCGCGATCCCGCGGCCCACGCCGACCGGGCGTACGACCTCACGGGGCCCGAAGCCCTGACACTCGACGAGGTCGCGCAGAAGATCTCGGCGGTGCGCGGACAGCCGGTGCGCTTCCACGACGAGACGGTCGACGAAGCGTACGCCTCGCGCGCGGTGTTCGGCGCCCCGCGATGGCAGGTCGACGCCTGGGTCAGCACGTACACCGCGATCGCCAGCGGCGACCTCGCGGGGGTGTCGGGCGACGTCGAGAAGGTGACGGGACGGCCCGCCCAGACCTTCGACGAGTTCCTCGGCGCGATCGCCTGAGCGGCCGCGCCGCCGGTACCCGGCGACGCGACCGCCCGGATCAGCGCCGCAGGATCCGACGCGCGAGCCGGTTGCCCAGGAACTGCGCCAGCTGGACGAGCACGATGATGATGCCGATCGCGATCCACATCGTGAGGAAGTCCCATCGGCGGAAGCCGTAGGTGAGGGCGAACGATCCGAGACCGCCCGCTCCCACGGCTCCGGCGACCGCGGTCATGTCCACGATCGCGACCACGACGAACGTGTAGCCGAGGATCAACGGCCCGAGCGCTTCGGGGACGAGCAGGGTCGCGATGATCCGCCACGGTCCCGCACCCGCGGCCCGTGCCGCCTCGATCACCCCGGGGCTGATCGTGACGAGGTTCTGCTCGACGATCCGCGAGAAGCCGAACGTCACCGCGATCGACAACGGCACGACCGCCGCCGTGGTGCCGATCGCGGTTCCCACGACCGCCGCCGTCACCGGGGACAGCGCGAGGATCAGCACGATGAACGGGATCGGTCGGAAGACGTTCACGAACAGGTTGAGCACGACATTGACGGCACGGTTCGGGAGCACGCCCCCCGCGCGCGTGACGTACAGCCCGAGCCCCAGGAGGAGCCCGCCGATCCCGCCGAACACCATCGTGAGCAGCACCATCGTGAGCGTCTGGCCGACGGATTCCAGCAGGATCGGACCGTAGCGGTCCCAGCTCCACTGCGTCGCGGCGGGCAGGACGAGAGCGCCGACGGCGGTCATCGCGCCACCTCCTCGACGCGGGTGACCGCGCGCAACTGCGCGATCACGGCATCCACCGACCCTTCGGACCCGGTCAGCTCGATCGTGAGCGAACCGAAGGAACGCTGCTGCAACGAGCTGATCCCGCCGTACAGGAGCTCGAACGTCACGCCCGCGTTCGCCGCTGTCGACAGGATGCCGCCGATCCCGGCGCCGTCGACGACGTCGGCGATCACGATGCGACCCGGGTGGGCCGCGCGCAACCGCTCCAGGTCCGCGGTGCTCGGGCGATCGTGCAGAGCGGTGGAGACGAACGACCGGCCCGTGTCGGAGGTGGGCTCGGCGAACACCTCGAACGCCGTTCCCGTCTCGACGATGCGGCCGGCGCTGAGCACCGCGACGCGGTCGGCGATCGCGCGCACGACGTCCATCTCGTGCGTGATCACGACCACGGTGACCCCGAGTTCGCGATTGATCCGGCGCAGCAGGTCGAGAACGTCCGCGGTGGTCGCGGGGTCGAGCGCGCTCGTGGACTCGTCGGCCAGCAGGATCGGAGGAGACGTCGCCAGTGCGCGGGCGATGCCGACGCGCTGCTTCTGCCCGCCCGACAGCTGATCGGGGTAGGCGTGCGCCCGGTCGAGCAGGCCGACGAAGTCGAGGAGCTCGGCGGCCCGCTTCTCCCGATCGGTCCGGGACCAACCCGCCACCTTCAGCGGATAGATGACGTTTCCGGCGACGGTGCGGGAGGCGAACAGGTTGAACTGCTGGAAGATCATCCCCGTGCGTCGGCGGATGGGCCGCACCTGCCGCTCGGGCAGGGTCGAGATGTCGACGCCGTCGACGACGACCCTGCCCGAGGTGACGCGTTCGAGCCCGTTGATCAGGCGCACCAGTGTGCTCTTGCCCGCGCCGGACTGCCCGATCACCGCGAAGATCTCACCCGCGGCGATCTCCAGATCCACGCCGTCCAGGGCGGTGACGGTGGCCCCGTCGACGTCATACGACTTGGTGACACCCGAGAGGTGGATGAGGGAGGTCATCCGGGATCAGGCTCCCGCTTCCTTCTGCTCCTGGATCTGGGTGAGCCAGTCGCGCACCTGCGCGGGCTGCTCCTCGACGATGCGGGCGGTTCCGCTCGACTCCGAGACCACGATGTCGGTCACGCGCGGGTCGTGGTACGCCTCCCAGACCTTCTGGAACGCGGGGGTGTCCTCTTCCCCGGCGCGCGAGGCGAGGATGTTGATGTAGGGCCAGCTGTCGGCATCCGAGGTGTCGACCGAGAAGATCGCCTTGTCGATGATGCCGGCGTCGGTGGCGAAGTTGTTGTTCACGATCGCCGCCGCGATCGAGGGATCCTGCAGCGCGGGGGCGGTCAGCGAGGCGTCGACGGGCTCGACCCGCACACGGCTTGTGGCGATGTCGGCGGGGGTGGGGGTCGTGGCGTCGTTCAGCGTCAGCAGCCCCGCGGACTGCAGCACCTTCAGGGCCCGCGCCTGGTT
>NZ_CAKKMM010000052.1:0-17152 GCF_918698205.1 Microbacterium sp. Bi128
GAACACGCGCAACTCGTCGCGCAATCGGCGCCCCGGCATCCCCGGGTGGGCCGGCACGAAGAACGCGATGCAGATCGTCGCGAGCAGGAAGATCGCCGCGACCACCGCGAACGCCGCACGCCACCCGACCTGCTGTCCGAGGAGGGTCCCCAGGGGCACCCCGACCACGTTCGCGATCGTGAGCCCGGTGAGCACGAAAGCGACGCCCTTCGCGCGATTGCCGGGCCCGAGGGCGTCGGCGGCCACGAGCGCACCGATGCCGAAGTACGCGCCGTGCGGGAGACCGGCGAGGAAGCGGGAGGCCGCGACGAGTTCGAACGTGGGCGCGATGACGGTCAGCACGGTGAAGAACGTCAGCGCCGCGGCGAGCGCGATCATCACGCGATGCCGGGGGAATCGCGCCACCGACCCCGCGATCGTCGGCGCTCCGACGACCACGCCGAGCGCGTACAGCGACACGAGCCAGCCCGCCTGGGCGATCGCGTCGTCGGGCGACGCCGCCCACGCGGAGGGGGCGAGATCGCGTGCGATGTTGGGGAGCAGCCCCATCACCACGAACTCGGTCATGCCGATACCGAAGCTGCCGATGGCGAGGGAGAGGAGCGCCCGCATCGCCGCACCCCTCGAGGTCGTCTGAGAGGTCACTCGCCGATGGTAGTCCGCGGCGGCGGGCGGTGTCGAATCGTTTCGGCGCGGCGCGCGCCCGAGCGGGTCGCCGGGGTCAGGACGCGTCGTCGATCGCGCGCTCGAGCCGCTCGATCTTGCCGTCGATCTCGCCCGTGTGCCCCGGACGGATGTCGGCCTTGAGCACGAGCGAGACGCGCGAACCGTAGGGCATCACGGCATCCGTCGCCCGCTTGACGACGTCGAACACCTCGTCCCACTCGCCCTCGACCTCGGTGAACATCGAGGTCGTCCGGTGGGGCAGGCCCGAGGCGCGGACCACGGCGACCGCGGCGGCCACGGCGTCGTGCACGGACCCGTCGGCATTCTCCGCCGCAGCGGTACCGACACCGGACGGGGCGACCGAGAACGCGATGAGCATGACTCGAGGCTACTTCGCCGCGACGCGGGCGGGAACGGGGCGACGCCCGAGCACCCAGTCGCGCAGGGAGGCCGGGTGCGGGACGCGACCGGTGGCCACCCGCACGACCCGGACGATCGCCCACACCATGAGCACGAGCGCGAGGAGATTGCGCAGCTCCAGCAGGATCACCGGGAACGGCGCCGGGTGCGTGGCCATGAGCCCGTCGTACACGAGCGGGTACACCCACTGCGTGAGACCGCAGATCGCTAGCGTCATCACGGCGAAGCCGTACCACCGGCGACGGTCGAGCATGAGGCCCAGCACGACCGGCGCGAACAGCCAGACGTAGTACTGCGGCGAACCGACCTTGTTCAGGGCGATGAACGCCGTCACCAGCGCGAGCGACAGCGGCGGGAACACGCTGAGGAACGTCGCGCCGCGCCACATCTTCTGCGCCCCGATGACCGCGACAGCGGCCATCACGAGCAGCATGAGGGGGGTCATGACCGCGATCACGATGTCGGAACCCGGGCCCGAAACCTGGAAGGTGAGCACCCCGCCGTCGTAGTAGACCTCGGAGCCGGGGACGTAGAACGACGCCAGGAACATGTACAGCCCGCCGACGGGGGCCTCCATCTGGATGCCGCGGGAGGTCTGATCGCCCACGAACCCGAAGACGTAGGGTGCACCGCCCAGAGCCACGACCGGGATGATCGTCGCCAGCGAGACTGCGACGGCACCCCAGATCAGGGCGAGGCGACGACGCACCGCCACGAAGCCGGCGGCCAGGATCGCCGCGGGCCACACTTTCATCCACACCGCGATCGACAGCAGGACGGAGGCCAGGAACGGCCGCCGGACGAGCCAGATGCTGCCGAGGATCGCAAAGGGGACGGTGATGCCGTCGATCCGGTACAGCCCCACGGGGCCGACCAGCAGGATGGCGGCGAGCCAGAACCAGGCGGCGAGCACCCGACCGCGCGAGCGGCCGCGGCCGACGAGGATCACGAAGGCGACGAAGTTGAACAGCGACACCGTGATCGCCCACGCCGGCGTGTATCCCACGGCCCAGGCGAACAGCCACGCGAACGTCATCGGCAGGAACGCGAGCTGCGGGTAGATCCACTTCTCGGTGATGCCGGGCCATTCCCACATGTCCGAGCGCGTGCAGGAGGTGACGTCGATCCCCCCGAAGAGCGCGCAGCGCGACCACGGTTCGTACACCAGATACACGTCACCCATGGGTTCGTTGGGCTGCTGATAGCCCAGGATCCCCACCGTGACGTGAACGGCGACGAACGCCAGCAACAGAACGACGACACGCCTCACCACCGGATCATCCTAAGCGGGCGGGCTCCGGCGCCCCCGACGGACGGATGCCGCGCACCGCGCGCCGACGCGGCCCGCGGCGTCCTCCGCCGGGCAACCGTTATGCGATCGAGTCCGTCACTCGGTGCCGAGGAGCGCGGCGACGACCGGCGGCAGCGCCTCCGCCACGTCGAACGCGGTGATCGGTCCGCCGCCTCCCCCGTGCCGCGCGGCGGCGGCGGTACCGGCCGTTCCGTGCAGCCACGCCGCCGTCGCCGCACACGCGGCGAGGTCGTCCAGGGCGGTGCGACCGTCCGCGACCGCGGCGGCCACGACGGCGCCGAGCACGCCCGCCAGAACGTCGCCCGTTCCGGCCGTCGCGAGCCAGGGCGTCCCGGTGCGGACACGCTGTACCCACCCGCCGGGGGCCGCGACGACCGTCACCGCGCCCTTGGACAACACGACCCCGCCGAGGCGGTCCGCCGTCTCGCGAGCGAGAGCCTCACGGGCATCGTCGTCCGCCGCCGTTCGGGCCTCGAGCCCGAGGGCCTCCCGCAACCGCGCCAGCTCCCGGGCGTGCGGTGTGACGATCACCGGCGCGGACGCCGACGCCACCAGGTCGAGCGCGCCCGCGTCCGCGACGACGGGTTCCGAGCCCGCGAGGATTCCGCGCAGCGCCGCCGTCTCGGACGCGTCGCGCTCGGCGGCATCCGTTCCCGACCCGATGACCCAGGCCTGCACGCGACCGTCGGCGGTCACGGTCTCGGGGCGTCGCTGCAGCACGAAGTCCTGGGCGCGCGCCGGACCGAGGTACCGCACCATCCCGGTTCCGGTGCGCCACGCGGCCTCGACTCCCAGAACCGCGGCACCGGGATACCGCGCGGATCCCGTCCGCATGCCCACGACCCCGCGGGAATACTTGTCGTCGTCGCCGGTTGGCTTCCGAAGTGTGCGGGCTGCCTCGAGCCCCGTCCAGTCCCTCGCCGTCATGGCGTCACCCTAGAGCCCGAAGGTCCGATGTGAGCACCCTCTTCACTCCCTTGACCGTCCGCGGTATCGAGATGCGCAATCGCCTGTGGGTCTCGCCGATGTGCCAGTACAGCGCCGTCGACGGCATCCCGAACGACTGGCACCACGTGCACCTCGCGCAGTTCGCCGCGGGAGGGGCGGGCCTCGTCATCGCCGAGGCGACCGCCGTGTCGCCGGAGGGCCGCATCTCCCCCGCCGACGTCGGGCTGTGGAACGAGGCGCAGGTCGAAGCGTGGGCCCCGATCGTCGCCGCGATCCGTGCGCGCGGCGCCGTCGCGGGCGTGCAGCTGGGACACGCGGGACGCAAGGCCTCCACCACCCCGCCGTTCGGCGGCGGTCGCGGCTCGGTCGCACCCGAGGACGGCGGCTGGACGACGGTCGCCCCCTCCGCCCTCGCGTACCCCGGCTTCGCCGAGCCGCGCGCGCTCGACCTCGCCGGGATCGACCGGGTCGTGCAGGACTTCGCGGATGCCGCGCGCCGCGCGATCGCGGCCGGATTCGAGGTGGTCGAGATCCACGCGGCCCACGGGTACCTGCTGCACCAGTTCCTCTCGCCGCTGAGCAACCACCGCGACGACGAATACGGCGGCTCGTTCGACGGCCGCGTACGCCTGCTCGAACGTGTCACCACGGCGGTGCGCGAGGCCGCCCCGGCGGCCGCGGTGTTCGTGCGGTTCTCGGGGACGGATGCCGCCGACGGCGGGTGGGACATCGACGACACGGTCCGCGCGGCCGAGCGTGTGGCGTCCCTCGGCGCCGACCTCGTCGACGTCTCCAGCGGCGGGCTCGTGCCGCACCAGCACATCGAGACCGGCCCCGGCTACCAGGTCCCGCTCGCCGAGACCGTCCGGCGCGAGACCGGGCTCCTCGTCGCCGCCGTCGGCATGATCGACGACGCCACGCTCGCCGAGGCCGTCGTCGCCGACGGGCGCGCCGACGCGGTGCTCGCCGCGCGCGAGTGGCTGCGCGACCCGCACTACGCCCTCCGCGCCGCGGCCGAACTCGGCGTCGCCGTGCCCGCCCCGCCCCAGTACCTGCGGGCCTACTGAGGTCGCATCCTCAGCGATGCGCACAACCTCAGCCGCGGCGCCCCGCGATCAACGGAGGTCGTGCGCGTCGCTGAGGTCATGCGCGAGACGGCGCGGACCCGGATGCCACAGCCCGGCCACGGCGCATCTCAGGCGAAGCGGCGGCGGGCCGTGGCATCCTGCACCTCGCCGACCAACTCTTCGATGACGTCCTCGAGGAACAGCACCGCCCGCACGTCGCCGGCGTCGTCGCGCACCTGCGCGAGGTGACGGCCCGATCGCCGCATGAGGGCGAGGGCGTCCTCGAGATCGGTGGACTCGAGCACCGACACCATGTGGTGGATGCGCTTGGCCGGGATGGGCCGCGCCATGTCGGCTTCGTCGTCGGGTCCCTCGGCGACGCGGAGGACGTCCTTGAGGTGGACGTACCCGGTCGGGTGCCCGTGCTCGTCGACGATCACATAGCGGGAGTAACCGTGGCGGGCCACCGCCCGCTCGATCTCGGCGGGAGTCGTGTGCTCGGGCAGCGTCACCAGCTGCGCCATCGGCACCGCGATGTCGGCCGCCTTCTTCTCGGTGAACTCCACCACCGCGGTCACGGTGCCCGCGGCGTCGTCCAACACGCCCTCACGGCGCGACTGGTTCACGATCGTGGCCACCTCGTCGAGCGTGTAGGTCGAGGTCGCTTCGTCCTTGGGTTCGACCCGGAACAGCCGCACCACGTGATTGGCGATCCAGTTCAGCGCGACGATGATCGGGTAGAACGCCTTCGAGACCGCCACCAGCGGCGGCGCGAGCATCAGCACCGCCCGGTCCGGCAGCGAGAACGCGAGGTTCTTCGGCACCATCTCGCCGAAGACGACGTGCAGGTACGACACCAGCAGCAGCGCCACGACGAAACCGGCGATGTCGACGGCGGTCTCGGACAGCCCCGTCAGACCGAGCGGCTCCGCGAGGAGGTGGTGGATCGCCGGCTCCGAGACGTTCAGGATCAGCAGCGAGCAGATCGTGATGCCGAGCTGGCAGGTCGCGAGCATCAGCGTCGCGTGCTCCATGGCGTACAGCGCGGTCTTGGCCGCCCGGGAGCCGCGTTCGGCGAGCGGTTCGACCTGCGAGCGGCGCGCCGAGATGACGGCGAACTCGGATCCGACGAAGAAGGCGTTCGCGATCAGCAGCACCACGAGCCACGCGATTCCGGCCCAGTCGCTCATCGCTGGTCACCTCCTCGAGCCGCACGCACGAGGTCGTCGACTCCTTCTTCGGTGGGGGTCGGGGTGAACTGCACGCGGTCGACGCGTCGACCGTCCATGCGGTGGACGGTCAGGATGCCATCCTCGATGGCGACCGTGTCGCCCACCGCGGGGATGCGCTCGAGCTCGGCCATGAGGAAGCCGCCGACGGTGTCGTAGACCTCTCCCTCGGGCACGCGCACGCCGGCGCGGTCGAGGAGTTCGTCCGGACGCAGGTCGCCGGGGAAGGTGACGGATGCCGCGGAGCGCACGATGCCCGCCCGCGACCGGTCGTGCTCGTCGAGAACCTCGCCGACGATCTCTTCGACGAGGTCCTCCAGGGTCACGACCCCGGCCGTCCCGCCGTACTCGTCCACGACGATCGCCATCTGGTACCCGCGCGAGCGCAGCTCGGCCACGAGGGTATCCAAGTGCACCGTCTCGGGAACGCGCAGCGGCTCGGTCGCGAGGGCCGCGACGGGGACGTCGCCGCGGCGGTCGCGCGGCACGCCCACGGCGGCCTTGAGGTGCACGACGCCGATGATGTCGTCCATCGACTCGTCGTAGACGGGGAAACGGCTGTGGCCCGTGCGCCGGGCGAGCTGGATGACGGCGTCGGTAGGTTCGCCCGCGGCGAGCGCGTGCACGCTCGGCCGCGGGGTCATGACATCGGCGGCGCTCAGCCGTGCGAACGTGAGGCTGCGGTCGAGGAGCGAGGCGGTGTCCTGCTCGAGCATGCCGGCGCTCGCGGACCGCTTCACCAGGCTCGACAGCTCCTCGGCGGTGCGCGCGCCGGAGAGCTCTTCCTTCGGCTCGATGCCCATCGCCCGCAGGACGCCGTTGGCGCTGCCGTTGAGGACGGCGACCGCGGGGCGGAACACCGCGGTGAAGGCGACCTGGAACGGCATGACGAGCTTCGCCGTCTGTCGCGGGATCGCCAGCGCGAAGTTCTTGGGGACGAGCTCGCCGAGGATCATCGACAGCACCGTCGCGAAGCCGACGCCGACCACGGCCGCGAGCGGCACGAGCACAGCTTCCGGCAGCGACCACGCGACGAAGACGGGGCGGAGCAAGTTGGAGATCGCCGGTTCCATCGTGTAACCGGTCAGCAGCGTCGTCAGCGTGATGCCCAGCTGCGCGCTCGACAGATGCGTCGAGGTGATGCGCAGGGCATCGATCGTCAGCGACAGCCGGGATTCGCCCGCGGCGCGCCGCGATTCCAAGTCGGCGCGGTCGAGATTGACCAGGGCGAACTCGCTGGCGACGAAGAGTCCCGTCCCGACCGTGAGAAGCAGCCCCACGCCCAGCATGACGTAGTCCATCACGCGTCACCCCCGCTCACGGCGGGAGAGGGTCGTCGGGGCTCGGGTCTACAACTGGGAGGGTCGTCCATCGTGCCCCGATTCTATGGCCTCGCGGCGTCCGCGGCACCGGGCGGGCGGCATCCCGGTCGGACCCTCAGGATGGGGGGATGGATGCCGCCACCTCCTCCCTCCAGCGGAGAGCCGCCGCCGCGGAAGACGCGGTGCTCGCCGCGTACCTCCGCCGCTACGGCCCGGTCGCGTGGGCGCACGCCTCGACCGGCGGAGACGGCGCGAGGACGTGGCACTACTGGTGGCACGCCCACCTCGTGCACGCGCTGTGCGAGGCCGAGCGCCACCGGCCCGCCGCCGCGCGTCGTCGCCTCATCGGCGACCTGCTGCGCGGGATCACGGTCCGCACCGCGGGCACCTGGATCACTCCCTACTACGACGACATCGCGTGGATGGCGCTCGCCCTGGCCGAGGCGCGCCCGCACGGTCACGCGCGCGCCCGCATCGCACGAGTCCTCGAACGCGCGATCGATCCGGCCGTGGGTGCCCTCCCCTGGCGCACCGGCAGCGTGCTCTACAACGCTCCCGCCAACGGACCGGCGACGATGGTCCTCGCCCCCAGTCGCCACCGTCGGAGCGCGCTGCAGCTGAACGAGTGGATGACCACGACCCTCGACGACCCGGGCACCGGACTGGTGCGGGACGGCATCGAGCACGGCGTGGTGCGGTCCGAGCTGTGGACCTACAACCAGGGCGTGGCGATCGGTGCCGCCGTCGCCCTCGGCGACCGACCGCGGGCCGCCGCTGTGGTGCGGGCCGTCGAGCGCTGGTGCGCCGCGGACGACGGCCTGTTCCCCGCGGCCGGCGGAGGCGACGGAGGGCTGTTCGCCGGCATCCTGGCGCGCTATCTCGCCGTCGCGGCGACACGCCTGGACGAAGAGGATGCCGCCCGCGCGCGGCGACTGGTGAGTCGCAATGCCGAGGGCCTCTGGGAGGGGCGGCGGGGCGGACGTTTCGCGGCCGACCCACGCCGATCGGCGAGAGCCGAGGGCGACGACCTCGACCTGTCGGTCCAGCTCGGCGCGTGGATCACGCTCGAGGCCGACGTGACGGCGGCCGACGCGGTCACCAGCTGACCGGAAGCGCCTTGCCCTCCTCGTAGCCCGCGGCCGACTGCAGCCCGACGCGGGCCCGCTCGTGGAACTGCGGCACCGTGGCGGCTCCGGCGTACGTGAACGAGGACCGCACGCCCGACGTGATCATGTCGAGCAGGTCTTCGACGCCCGGACGCTGGGGGTCGAGGTAGATCCGCGACGACGAGATCCCCTCGGCGAAGAGCTCCTTGCGCGCGCGCTCGAACGCGTCCAGCCCCTGGAATCGCCCCTGCACCGCCTTCGTGGAGGCCATCCCCCACGACTCCTTGTAGATGCGGCCGTCGTCGTCCGTGCGCAGACGCCCGGGCGACTCGATCGTTCCCGCGAACCACGAGCCGATCATGACCGAGGCCGCCCCCGCGGCCAGAGCCAGGGCCACGTCGCGCGGGTAGCGCACGCCGCCGTCGGCCCACACGTGCGCTCCGGCGGCGCGGGCGGCCTCGGCCGTCTCGAGCACCGCCGAGAACTGCGGACGGCCGACCGCGGTCATCATGCGCGTGGTGCACATCGCTCCGGGGCCCACGCCGACCTTGAGGATCGAGGCACCCGCTCGCGTCAGATCGCGCACGCCGTCGGCGGTGACGACGTTGCCCGCCGCGATCGGGATGCCGAGCTCCAGCGCCGCGACCTCGCGGAGCGCGCGCAGCATCTGCTCCTGATGACCGTGGGCGGTGTCGACCACGAGGACGTCGACGCCGGCGGCGGCGAGCGCCCGCGCCTTGCCCGCGACGTCGCCGTTGATCCCGACGGCCGCGGCGACGATCAGGCGACCGTCGGCGTCCACACCGGGGCGGTACACCGAGTCGCGCAGCGCGCTCCGCGCCGACAGCGTCCCGACGATGCGGTCCCCGTCGACGACCGCCACGATGTCCGCCGAGCCGACGAGCTCGAACACCTCGTGCGGATCCCCGATGCGGGAGACCTCCACCAGCGGGGCGTCGGTGCGGGCGATGTCGCCCAGGGTGGCATCCGGGAGCGCGGTCGCCAGGCGCGGGGCGGGCACGATCCCGCGGAAGCCGTCGAGCCCGACGGTGCCGTCCGCGCGCTGCTCGGCGACGACGATCCCCCGCCCGGCCACGGCCGGCAGGACGAGCCGCGCGTCGGCGACGGTCGCGGACGGCGGGAACACCAGAGCCGCGTCCCACGCGGCCGGTTGCGCCTTGACCCACTGCACCGCCTCGACCAACCGCGGCAGCGACATGTCCTGGGGCAGCACGCCGAGTCCGCCGCGCCGGGCGAGCGTCGCCGCGAGCCGCGGGCCGGTGACCGAGTTCATGTTGGCCGAGACGAGCGGAAGCGTCGCACCGCTGCCGTCGCCGGGAGCCAGGTCGACGCCGAGCCGGCTGCCGACGTCGGAATGACGCGGGACGAGGAAGACATCCGAGTAGGTCAGATCGACATCGGGCTGTGCACCGGAGAACTCCATGGCATCCACCTCACCACATCCGAAGTCCCACAAGACCCCGGAGCGCGGCCAGGAACCTCGGCTAGGCTGGAGCGAGTGCGCAACGAGGACGACTGCGTGCATCCACAGGAATCTTCATCGAGGAAAGCAGGCGATCGACTGTGTCGAGCCAGGTGACGGGCGTCGGTACTTCGAGCGAGGGCGAGTTCGGCGCGAACGAGTGGCTCGTAGACGAGCTCTACGAACAGTTCACGGTCGACAAGCACTCCGTAGACAAGGCCTGGTGGCCGATCCTGGAGGCGTACCACCCGGTCGTCGACGGATCCGCCGAGGCCGCAGCCCCGCCGTCCGAGCCGAAGCCGGTGACCGCGCCGATTCCGGTGGTCGGTCAGGCGCCGGTGGCACGCACGACCGCGAAGCCCGCGGCGCCGCAGCCGATCCCGGCGCAGGCCCCCAGCCCGATGCCCTCGGCCGGTTCCGAGAGCACCGAAGAAGACCGCGTCACCGTTCTCAAGGGCATGCCGAAGGCGCTCGCGAGCAACATGGACGACTCGCTCACGGTGCCCACCGCGACGAGCGTGCGGACGATCCCGGCCAAGCTGATGATCGACAACCGCATCGTCATCAACAACCACATGTCGCGCACCCGCGGCGGCAAGGTCAGCTTCACGCACCTCATCGGGTGGGCGCTCATCCAGGCGCTCAAGGAGTTCCCGAGCCAGAACGTCTTCTACGCCGAGATCGACGGCAAGCCGTCGGTCGTCGCCCCCGCGCACGTGAACCTCGGCATCGCGATCGATATGCCCAAGCCCGACGGCACGCGCGCGCTGCTGGTGCCCAGCATCAAGCGCGCCGACACGCTGTCGTTCAGCGAGTTCCTCGCGTCGTACGAAGATCTCGTCCGCCGCGCGCGCTCGAACAAGCTCACGCCCGCCGACTTCCAGGGCACGACGATCTCGCTCACCAACCCCGGCGGCATCGGCACCGTCCACTCGGTCCCCCGCCTCATGCGCGGCCAGGGCGCCATCATCGGCGCCGGTGCGCTGGAGTACCCCGCGGAGTTCCAGGGCGCGAGCGAGAAGACGCTCAACGAACTGGCGATCGGCAAGACGATCACGCTCACCAGCACGTACGACCACCGCGTCATCCAGGGTGCGGGATCGGGCGAGTTCCTCAAGAAGGTGCACGAGCTGCTCATCGGCCAGCGCGGCTTCTACGACGCCATCTTCGCGGCGCTGCGCATCCCGTACGCGCCGATCCACTGGGCGGCCGACATCAGCGTCGACCTGTCCGAGCGCATCGACAAGAGCGCCCGCGTGCAGGAGCTCATCAACTCCTACCGCGTCCGCGGCCACCTCATGGCCGACATCGACCCGCTCGAGTACGTCCAGCGCACGCACCCCGACCTCGAGATCGAGTCGCACGGCCTGACGTTCTGGGACCTCGACCGCGAGTTCGTCACCGGCGGTCTCGGCGCCAAGCGCGTCGCCAAGCTCCGCGACATCCTCGGCGTCCTGCGCGACTCCTACTGCCGCACCATGGGCGTGGAGTACATGCACATCCAGGACCCCGCGCAGCGCCAGTGGTTCCAGAGCAACATCGAGGTCAAGTACACCAAGCCCGGCCACGACGAGCAGCTGCGCATCCTCTCCAAGCTGAACCAGGCCGAGGCTTTCGAGACGTTCCTGCAGACGAAGTACGTCGGCCAGAAGCGCTTCAGCCTCGAGGGCGGCGAGTCGCTGATCCCGCTGCTCGACCAGATCCTGCAGGGCGCCGCCTCCGCGGGTATGGACGGTGCCGCGATCGGGATGGCGCACCGCGGTCGCCTCAACGTGCTGACCAACATCGCCGGAAAGACCTACGGGCAGGTGTTCCGCGAGTTCGAGGGCGCCGTGGCCGTGGGCAGCAAGCGCGGCTCGGGCGACGTGAAGTACCACCTCGGGACCGAAGGCACGTTCGTCGGCGACTCGGGCGATGAGCTGCCGGTCTACCTCGCCGCTAACCCCTCGCACCTCGAGACCGTCGACGGCGTGCTCGAAGGCATCGTGCGCGCCAAGCAGGACCGCAAGCCCATCGGGACGTTCTCGTGGCTGCCGATCCTCGTGCACGGCGACGCGGCCTTCGCCGGCCAGGGCGTCGTCGTCGAGACGCTGCAGATGTCGCAGTTGCGCGGCTACCGCACCGGCGGAACGATCCACGTCGTGGTGAACAACCAGGTCGGCTTCACGACCACGCCCACCGACGCCCGCACCTCGGTGTACGCCACCGACGTCGCCAAGACCATCCAGGCTCCGATCCTGCACGTCAACGGCGACGACCCCGAGGCCGTCGTGCGCGCCGCGGATCTGGCATTCCTCTACCGCGAGGAATTCCACCGCGACATCGTGATCGACCTCGTCTGCTACCGCCGCCGCGGGCACAACGAGGGCGACGACCCCTCGATGACGCAGCCCCTGATGACCAACCTCATCGAGGCCAAGCGCTCCGTGCGCCGCCTCTACACCGAGTCGCTCGTCGGCCGCGGTGACATCACCGAGGACGAGTACGAGCAGGCCAAGCGCGACTTCCAGAGTCGGCTCGAAGTCGCTTTCGCCGACACGCACGCTGCCGAGACCGGGTCCACCCCCGTCGTCCCGACCGACGCGTCCGACGAGATCGTCGTCGGAGCCCCCGAGACCACGGGTGTCTCCCGCGAGGTCGTGAACCACATCGGCGACGCGTTCGTGAACAAGCCCGACGGCTTCACGGTGCACAGCAAGCTGCAGCAGCTGCTCGAGAAGCGCCTGGACATGAGCCGCAACGGCGGGATCGACTGGGCCTTCGGCGAGCTGCTCGCCTTCGGTTCGGTGCTGATGGAGGGCACCCCGGTGCGCCTGGCCGGTCAGGACTCGCGTCGCGGCACGTTCGTGCAGCGTCACGCGGTGCTGCACGACCGTTCCAACGGCCAGGAATGGCTGCCGTTGGCCAACCTCAGCGAGAACCAGGGCCGTTTCTGGGTCTACGACTCGCTGCTGAGCGAATACGCCGCCATGGCGTTCGAGTACGGCTACTCGGTCGAGCGCGCGGACGCCCTCGTGCTCTGGGAGGCGCAGTTCGGCGACTTCGCCAACGGCGCGCAGTCCGTCATCGACGAGTTCATCTCGTCAGCCGACCAGAAGTGGGCGCAGCAGTCGAGCGTCGTCCTGCTGCTCCCCCACGGCTACGAGGGACAGGGCCCCGACCACTCGTCGGCGCGCATCGAGCGCTACCTGCAGATGTGCGCGCAGGACAACATGATCGTGGCGCGCCCCTCGACCCCCGCGTCGTACTTCCACCTGCTGCGCCGCCAGGCCTACCAGCGTCCGCGCCGGCCCCTGGTCGTCTTCACCCCGAAGGCGATGCTGCGGCTGCGCGGTGCGACCAGCCCCGTCGAGGACTTCCTCGAGGGCCGGTTCGAGCCGGTGCTCGACGACGACCGCGGCATCGACCGTGGCGCGGTGACGCGCGTGCTGCTGCACGCCGGCAAGATCCACTGGGATCTGCGCGCCGAGCTCGACAAGAACCCGAACCCCGAGATCGCTCTCGTGCGTCTCGAGCAGTACTACCCGGCTCCGATCGACGACCTGAACACCGTGCTCGCGCAGTACCCGAACGCCGAGCTGGTCTGGGTGCAGGACGAGCCCGAGAACCAGGGCGCGTGGCCGTTCGTCGCTCTCGAGGTCGCCGACCAGCTGCGCGGCCGTGGCATCCGGGTCATCTCCCGCGCCTCGGCGGCATCGACGGCGACGGGTTCGCCGAAGGTGCACGCCAACGAGCACGCCGAGATCATGAAGGCGGCGCTCACGAGCTGAGCGCATCGACGACGAGGAGGCCCGGTCATCGACCGGGCCCCCTCGTCGTTCTCGGGTTCAGGATGCCGGGGCGGCGAGGCCGAGCGTCGGGGCCAGCGCCGGGATCGCGAACGCGAGACTCCCATCGAGCGCCTCGCCGGTGTGTCCCGCTCCCTCGACGATGTGGGTCAGCACGGTGAAACCCGCCGCCTGGGCCACCTGGGAGTTCGCGAGCTGACCGGGACCGTACGTGGTGTCGAGACTGCCCCACGTGAAGATCGCGGTGTGACCGGCGTAGGTGCCCGCCGGTGCGGAACTCATGATCACCGACGGCTTGTTCGCCTGGAACGCGGCGGCGTCGCCGTTGTAGACGTCCGCCACCGTCTGGTCGACGTGCTCGGAACCGGGGAACTCGTTTCCCATGACGTCGAGCATCTGCCCCCAGACATCGGGGTACTTCGCGCCGTACATGACCGCGCAGGAGCCGCCGTTGGAGAAGCCGCCGATCGTCCAGTACCGGTGGTCCTTGACGATGTTGAGGTTCTGTTCGGCCCACTGCGGCACGAGCTGGTTGATGTACGTGGCGACGGCGCCGAACTTCGCGGAATCGACGCAGGCGGGGTCGCGGTCGGGCGCGGTGAGCTGATCCACCACGATCGCGATCGGAGCGAGACCCTTGTTCGTCGATGCGAAGGCGTCGAGGGCCTTGGCCAGCGCGGTGGGGTCCGGCGAGCCGGGCTGTCCCATCATGAACACCAGAAGGGGCAACGCCGGGGGGTTCGCGACCTGAGCGGCAGGGGGAAGATACAGCGACGCGTCGCGTGCGGCGTACTGTCCCGTGGGGATCTTGGTGCTGCCGGTCAGGGCGCTCACCGTTCCCTTCGCGGGCATGCCGGCCGGTGGTTCCCAGGTCTGGTAGAGGGTCGCGGGGTCTCCCGCAGCGGCGTTCTGCTGTGGGAGGGAGGCCGGGTCGAGGGCCTGCACACCGAGGATGGCGGCGAGGTTGTGCGTCACGCCGTAGGAGGCGTTGACCCCCAGCGCCGCGGCCAACAGCGAGGCGAGGACCGTGACGGAACCGACGATCCGCCGTCCCCAGGGTCGGCGGCAGATCCCCACGACGCCCACCGCCGCAGCGGTGACGCCTCCGGCTGCCCAGAGGCCCGCGCCGGACGGCAACGGCCCCTGGAAGACGCCGAAGTGCTCGAGGACCCGAGCCACGACGTACATGACGACTCCGCTCCCGAGGCCGATCACGAGGGTGCGTACGAGACGGCGCGGAGGCCACACGATGACCGCCACCGCACCGAGGGCGGCGATCACGGCGCACACGATGAGCAGCGGCGAATCGATGAGTTCGAATGACAGCACGAATCGGATCACCGTCGGCCTCCCCACGCGGTTCGGGCCAGAGCGACGATCTCACGACGGGACGCATCCGGCAGATAGGCGCGACCGACGGCGGCGCCGATGGCGGGCAAGTGCAGCGGGTCGCGGTACGCCAGCGTGAGCTCGCGGTAGCGCGGGCGGAACTTGCCCTTGAAACGGAACAGCGAAGCGAACCCGTACGCGGGTTCGAGAACCTCGGCCAGCCAGCGCAGCAGTGCGCGCAGCGGCGCGGGGTCGCCGTCCATGGGTGCATCCGGCGCCTCGGCCAGCGGAGCCCCCGACAGACTCAGGACCGCCGCGCCCTCCTCCTGCAGCTGCAGGGCGGCCTTGGCGATGAGGAACTCCATCATCCCGTTGGGGCCGTCGGCGCGTCGGCGCATGAAGTCGAGCGTCCATCCCGTCACCGCGCCGTCGGTCCAGGACGGCATCCAGCTCGTGACGGCCTCGATGCGACCGTCGAGCCCGACCGCCAGGAGCAGCCGCACGTCGCGGTCGCGCAGCTCGTCGAGAGAGCCCAACGTGAAGCCCATCTCGGGGAGCGCCCGATCGGCGACCCATTCCTCGTCGATCGCGATGATCTGGGAGGCCTGCGAGACGGTGAGCTCGTGCCAGCGCGTCCAGACCGCGGTGTAGCCCTCGCGCTCGGCGCGGGTGAGCGGCTGACGTACCTTCTGCCACGCCTTGCCCGCGAACGTCAGACCGGGCAGATCCATGACGGTCTCGACGCCGACCGGCACATGGCGCCAACCGAGGCCCTCGAGGTCGGCGGCGGTGTCCGTGTGGACGCTGTAGAAGGCGGGGATCCACCCGTGCTCGACGCAGAAGTCCGAGAACGTGCGCAGCACTTCGGGCCGGCGAGCCGCCGGCGCGACCGGATCGGCGACGGCGAGGGCGACATCGCCCACGAGGCGATAGGCCACCGCGCACTCGCGGTCCTCGGAGTACCAGTGCCGGTTGCCGGACCAGGTGCCGAGGAAACCCAGGGTGTCGCTCCCCCGCCGCAGCAGTTCGCGGTACCGGAGGGTGTCGCCGGGATCAGGACGCTGCACCCGCCGATAGAGCCAGAGGATCGCGCCGATCGCGATGGCCCAGAACAGCACGCCCACCCACTGGTACGCGAAGAGCGCCGGACCGTGGTGCGGGAACGTGCCGGAGCCCGCCGGGTTCGTGTACGCCGGCGGAAGGAAGCGCCGCAGCGTGAGCAGGACGAGGTCGAGGATCGACGGGTCCCGGTCGAAGGAGCGGCGCCCCAGCGACTCGATGATGAAGAACGCCGTCGCGCAGGCGAGGAACGCGACGCCGATCACCCCGGCGACCGTACGGGCGGCGCGCCGGGTGGCCCGCACCGGGAAGCGTCCGCGGGCGACGAGCAGCACGACGGCGAGTGTCAGCGGGATGGCCACCGTCGCCAGCGCCCACAGGACGTACTCGGCGCCGCTGCCGTCCACCCACGGGTCGATGCGCAAGCGGCCGTCCACGAGCGACACGACGGGGATGACCGCGGATGCCGTGAGCGCGAGCACCGCGAGGACGAGCGCCGCACGCCGGCCGAGCCGCAGCCCCCATGCGGCCACCAGCATCAGGACGAGCGGCGTCACGGCCAACAGGGCAGGGCCGAGCCCGCGCGTCATCAGCAGTGCCAACTGCTCGTCGCACACCGCGGACGAGACCCGGCCGCACCGCGCGAGGAGCTCGTCGTCGTACTGGGTGTAGGCGTCGACCACGAGGGACAGGGGCCCGCGACCGCCGCCGCTCACGAGGGCGACGAGAGGGCCGCTGCCCACGACCGCCACGAGGAGCGCGAGCAGGGTGCGCGTCTCGCGCGTGGAGCTGCGGTGCCACGCGCGCCGCTCCCGCCCACGCGCGAGGATCTCGCCCACACCCAGACCGATCACCGCAGCGGTCACGCGGTACCACGAGTCGGCGTCGCCGGCGTAGAGGGCGAACAGCGCGAGGGTCGCGAACCCCACGAGCCGGAGGCGGCGACGCCACAGCGTGGGCGCGAAGGCGGACGCGGCCATCACCACCCCGGCGATCGGGGTGGTGGGATCGAGGACCGGGACTTCGGCGGCCACCACGGGGCGCAGGTCGGTCACCGCCCACGCGGCGGCGTGGAAGCCGATCCCCGTCAGGAGCCCGCCCACGCCGAGGACCCCGAGGAGCACGGCCGTGCGTCGCGACCCGAGCAGCCGTTCGGCGTACGCGAGCGCCGTCAGGGCGAGCGCCACCGACACGACGGCGTCGATCGGCGAGTCCGGGATCACGAGCGCGGTGATCACCGTCCACCAGCGACCGACGGTGAAGGTCGCGAGGGGCCCCGCCCCCCAGATCGACGCGTCCTGTCCCCAGAGCGTGCCCGTCAGGGCCGCTGCGGACAGCACCACCACGACGAACGCGGACGAGACCGGATGCAGCGCGAGGTACCGTCGGACGGCCCGAACGAACGCGGCCCCGCGTTCGCGGG